>CANFVX010000223.1 GCA_947450495.1 Gammaproteobacteria bacterium | reverse complement strand
CGCGTGAGTTTCTGGATGGCGGCGACGCGGTCTTCCACGTTCGGCAAGCCACTCATGTCGACTACGTGATGCGCGCCAAATTTTTTGGCTTCGGCCAGGCGCATCGGCACTGAGTCGACCACGATCACTTCGGCGCCTTTTTCATGCGCGATTGCCGCGGCATTCAAACCCAGCCCGCCGGCACCTTGAATGACTATGCTGTCGCCATAGGTGATGCGGCTCATGTCGAGTCCGAAGTAGACCTGGCTTTGCGCGCAGTTGGCGCTGGCCGCCGCCTGATCGGAAACTTCATCCGGCACCTTGTAGAACACTTGTTCCGGATGGATGTACCAGTGGGTGGCGAAGGTGGCGTGGAAATGCGGATCGTCTTCCGGCTTGCGGCCCCAGTAGCGATAGCAGTTCTCGCACAGATGCGGTTGGCCGCGCTGGCAGGGCTCGCAGGTGCGGCAGTGAATGAAGTAGGTGGAGACGATGCGGTCGCCTTCCTTGATGGGCTGTCCGGCGCAGTCGGTGGTGACGCCAGCGCCCAGACGTTCAATGATACCCACGGCCTCGTGACCCAGACCGCCGCTCTGTTTGGCCGGGTGATGGCCGCACCAGATATGCACTTCGGTCCCGCAGACGTTGCTGCGCAGAATGCGGGCGATAAGGCCGCCCGGCACCGGATCCGGCACGGTGTATTCCTGGAACTGGAGCTTGCCCGGTTCCGTCATGACTGCGATTTGACCTTTCATTTCGATTCTCCTCAGGGCCCGACGATTCGCGTCAGGCCGCGCTCAGTAAATGGAATTGCTTGCGCGCTCGTTCAGCGCATCACGAAGGGATTCGGCACGTCGGCGGCGGTAGAAATCCACACGCTTTTCGTTTGCAGATATTCCTTCATGCCTTCGATGCCGTTCTCCCGACCCAGCCCGCTCATCTTGTAGCCGCCAAAGGGCGACATGTAGCTGATGGCGCGATAGGTGTTGACCCAGATAGTGCCGGCGCGAATCGCGGCCGAGACTTTCAGCGCGCGTTTGATGGACTGCGTCCACACGCCGGCCGCGAGGCCAAAGGCGATGTCGTTCGCAATCTCCACGGCTTCTTCGTCCGTCTTGAAGCGAATGATGGACAGCACCGGACCAAACACTTCTTCCTGCGCGATGCGCATCTTGTTGTGCACGCCGCCAAAAATGGTGGGTTGCACGAACCACTGGCTGTCGCCGCATTCCGGGCCGCTGGCCGGGCCGCCGCCGAGCAGCACTTCCGCGCCCTCGCTTTTGGCCACTTCGATGTACTGCAGAATCTTCTGGTACTGCGGCGGCGTGGTGACCGGGCCGACCTGGGTGTTGGTATCCATGGGGTCGCCCATGCGCGCGCTGCGGGCGAATTCAACCAGCCGTTTGACGAACTCGTCGTAGATGCCGTCTTGCACCAGCAGGCGCGAGCCGGCGATGCAGGTTTGGCCGGTGGCGGCAAAAATGCCGGAGATAGCGCCTTTCACCGCGTCATCAATCACCGCGTCATCAAACACGATATTCGGCGACTTGCCGCCGAGTTCCAGCGTGCAGCGCTTCAGCGTTTTGGCGGCCTGCTGATAGACATAGGCGCCCGACTCGGTGCCCCCGGTGAATGCCACCTTGGCGACTTTCGGATGTTCGACCAGCGCCGCGCCGGCCTCTGCGCCGAAGCCGGTTACCACGTTCACCACGCCCGGCGGAAAGCCGGCTTTCTCCACCAGTTCCATCAACTTCAGAGTGGAGGTGGAGGTGAACTCCGAGGGCTTGATCACCAGCGTGCAGCCGGCGGCGAGCGCCGGGGCGAGCTTGAAGGCCAGCAGCAGCAGCGGCGAATTCCACGGGGTAATGGCCGCCACCACCCCAATCGGTTCATGCCGGGTGAAATTAAAAATTTCCGCCTTGTCGATGGGAATGACCGAGCCTTCGATTTTGTCGGCCAGCCCGCCGTAGTAGTAGAACCACTGCGGCAGGTAGTTGCACTGGGCCAGCATTTCGTTGAGGAGCTTGCCGTTGTCGCGAACCTCATACTCCGCTAGTTCCTGCGCGTTCTCTTTGATGAGATCGCCCAGCTTGTGCACCAGTGCGCCACGCTGGGTGGCGTTCAGCTTCGACCATTCCCCGGTGGTGAGCTGGGCGTGCGCCACTTCCACCGCGCGGTTGGCATCTTCCGGCGTGCAGCGGGCCACTTCCGCCCATACCTTCGAGGTGTAGGGGTTGACGGTTTCGAAGTAGCGACCGTCGGACGGTGGCACCCACTGGCCGTTGATGTAGGCATTGAATTTAGGCAGGGCGGTCATAACAAACTCCTCAACACGCTGGCTCGCTTAATAGGAACGGGGCATGCCCAGTTCGTGCTCGGCGACGTAAGACAAAATGAGGTTGGTGGAAATCGGCGCAATGCGATAGAGCCGAGCTTCGCGGAACTTGCGCTCCACGTCGTATTCCTCGGCGACGCCAAAGCCACCAAAGGTCTGCATGCAGACATCCGCCGCGTTCCATGACGCTTCCGAGGCCATCATCTTGGACAGATTGGCTTCGGTGCCGCAGGGCTTACCCTGTTCGTAGAGCTTGGCCGCGTGATCTACCAGCAGATTGGCGGAAAGCATTTCGGCGAAGTTGCGCGCGATCGGGAATTGAATGCCCTGATTCTGGCCAATGGGCCGCCCGAACACCTTGCGTTCGCAGGCGTAGTCGGTGGCTTTCTTGATGAACCAGCGCGCGTCGCCAATACATTCCGCCGCAATGAGGATGCGCTCGGCGTTCATGCCGGAGAGGATGTACTTCAGGCCCTGACCTTCTTCACCAATGAGGCTCGAAGCCGGGATCGGCACGTTGTCGAAGAACACTTCGTTGGTCGAGTGATTGAGCATCGTGCGAATGGGCTTGATGGTCATGCCGTTCTTTTTCGCTTCCTGCATATCAATCAGGAAGACTGACAAGCCTTCGGTGCGCTTCTTGATTTGATCCTTTGGCGTGGTGCGGGCCAGCAGCACCATGAGATCGGACTGGGCTGCGCGTGAGGTCCACACCTTCTGGCCGTTCACGATGTACTGGTCGCCGTTGCGCACCGCCATGGTGGTGATGCTGGTGGTATCGGTGCCGGCGGTGGGTTCAGTCACGCCGAAGGCCTGCAGGCGCAGTTCGCCGGTGGCGATGCGCGGCAGATACATTTCTTTCTGCTCTTTATTGCCGTGACGGAGCACGGTGCCCATGGTGTACATCTGGGCGTGGCAGGCGCCGGCGTTGCCGCCAAATTCATGGATGGCTTTCAGAATTTCGACGCCCATCGACAGCGGCAGCCCGCTCCCGCCGTACTCTTCCGGAATCAGCGCGGCCAGCAGGCCGAGGTCAGTGAGCGCCTGCACAAACTCGGTGGGATATTCGCGCTCGCGGTCTTTGGCGCGCCAGTATTCGCCGGGGAAATCTTTGCAAACACGTTCAACGGTGTCGCGCAGTTGGGTCACGGTGTCGCTGTAGTCGGTGGGAGTCGTCATGATTTTTCGCTGCTCGCGGAAACGGTTGAGGATGAGGTGCCTGAGGGCCGCGATGCGCGGCCGGGCCATGCTAACAAAATACCCGGGAAGCCGGGCGTGAGGCGCAGGCCAGACCGTGAGTCTGAGCCTGCACGAAGGCCTCGCACACCAGACTTTTTAGCTATGCGGTATCGCTTTTATGGAAGGCACGCCGCTGGCAGCGGTCAGCAGTTGGCGCAAACAGTCGGTCAGGATGGCAATGGTGGCGGTGGTCGCCGGACTGGTGGGGCGATCGCTGGCCTGCGCCACATAAATCGTGCGATCGATGCTGGGTTCAACGATGGGCGTGGCGATGAGTTCGCCGCGCGCCACCTCTTCGCGCACCGCGTGCCAGGGCAGGATGGTGTGCCCAATCCCGTGATGCACCAGCGATTTCATTTGCGAGAGGGCGTCGATTTCCACCCGCACGTTCATGCTCAGACGATGGTCGCGGGCGAGGCGGTCGATCGTGTCGCGCAGGCCGTGCTGACGCCCCGGCATCACCAGCGCATAGCCTTCCAGCGCAGCAAAGGGCACGCTGCTCTCCAGCACGGTATCCGGCGGGCTAATGAGGAACAGGGCTTCCTGATAGAGCTCGGTGGCCACGATGCCTGGCGCGCGTTGAATTCCGTAGACCAGCCCCAAATCGATCTGCCCGGCCTGCAGCCAGTCCAGCACGTAGCCGCTCATGCCTTCCACCACCCGCAGCGCCACCTTCGGCAAAGCGTGTTGCATGCGAACGATCAGCGGCACGACCAGCATTGCGCTCACGGTAGGTGGCAGGCCGAGCGCGACATTGCCTTGGGGGGTGTCGCTTTGTTCGCGCAGCGCGCGCTGGGCTTCGGCCACTTGCTCGAGAATCGAGCGCGCTCGCCCTAATAGCGATTGCCCGGCTTCGGTGGGCACCACGCCGCGACCGGTTCGCAGCAGCAGCTGCACGCCGAGTTCGGCTTCCAGATTGCGCATGTGCTGACTCAGCGCCGACTGCGCCACAAACAAGGCTTCGGAGGCTTTGAGCATCGAACCGTGGTCCACGATGGCCACGAAATAACGCAGATGGCGCAGGTTCATAGGGGCGCGCTGTCCCAAGCATGAAAGAAGTTGAATCCTAGCCTGCGCGCGGGGCGCGGGCTATCCGTGCGACCCCACTCGAGGGAACTAGCCCAGCGTGACCCGCGGCAGCACCGAGAGCAAACGCACCAGCTCGGTCTGGCGATGCGTGCCCGTTTTCTGGAACACCGACTTCAGCTGCGAGCGCACGGTGGAAATCTCGAGCCCGGCGCTCTTGGCGTAGTCCTGCGGGGTCGCGCCGTTGGCGACCGCCGTGGCTAAATCGGCTTCCCGTCGCGACAGCGAATAGAGCGTGCGGAGCAGGGCGACCGCCTCCGGTGCGCTCGGCGCCGCCTGCGGCACCAGCACCAGAATCGCCGGATCGCCGCCCAGCTGATAAGACTCGCTCACCTCGGGCAGCCGCAGGAGATAGCAGGGCATGCCGGTGCCGCGCGGCCCGTCCGGGCTTTTCAGCAGCACCGCGCTAGGCACCCCGGTTTTAAAGACCTGATTGACCTCGTCGCTGAACTTTTTGCGCAGCGGGCTATGCGCCGTTTCCAGCACCCCGTCGTTCAAGTTAAACCCGTGGCTGTGGCGGAACAGGCTTTCTGCTGCCGCATTGGCAAACAGCACCCGCCGCCAGCGGTCCAGAATCAGAACGCCCGAGGGCAGGTACTGCAGGGATTCCAGCCCCGGTGCGAAATGGGTGCGAAAGCTGCGGGTCTTGTAGAAGAGCTTCGAGGCCCGCGTGAGGTGGATTGTGAGTTGCCGCAGAAAGCGCATGTCTTCGGCGTCGTGCGGGCCTTGCTCGGCGCGGCGGTTAAGCCCCAGGTATGTTGTGAGCCCGCCGCCTTGCCCCATGCGCAGCCCGGTGAAATAGCGGTAATCCCACTTCAGCGCGAACTCGCGGAAAAAACGCTCGCGTTTGAGGCGCTGGGGTGGAAACACCTCGTGACATTGAAACCAGTGGCCGATCGGCAATGCGGTGAGGTGAATCCGGCGGTAGTCGATGCTGGCGTAGACCTGGTCGTAGTCGCGTTTAATCATTGCCAGTTCTTCCGGCGTGGACCCCACGACGCCGCCCGCTGCATCCAGCAGCACGGTCTCGCTGCGGTCGTCAAACACCGCCATATGGACGGCGCGCGATTCGGTGCGCACCGCAAGCTCCTGCAGGAAATCGAGGAGCACGGTGGGTTCCACCGTGGCTTCATAAAGATTGGCGATGAGTCCATCGGTGGAGGCTGCGGTTGCACGTGACATGGGACAGGGTTCTCCGGCGACGGCTCAGCGCGAGCGGTATTGCGAAAATTGAGGCTCAAGTCCGACGTAAGAGCAGCGCCGGTGCGCCCAAAGCCCGTTCATGCTTCGACAAGCTCAGCACGAACGGGAACAAGCCGCGCCAGCGTGATGCCGTTCATGCTTCGACAAGCTCAGCACGAACGGGAACAAGCCGCGCCAGCGTGATGCCGTTCATGCTTCGACAAGCTCAGCACGAACGG
>CANFVX010000222.1 GCA_947450495.1 Gammaproteobacteria bacterium | reverse complement strand
CAAGGAAACCGGAGACGGGCCCCGGTTGCCCGCGAACGCCCGTGTTTACGGGAAGACGATGCTCAGGCCTTCGGCCACCAGCGCCGGCTGCTTGGCGCCTTCAATCTCCAGCGTGTTCTCGAAGGTGAGGCGCACGCCGTTGTCTTTCACATCGTCGGCGGCCAGCAGTTTCTGACGCAGCCGCACGCGCGCGCCTTCCGCCACCGGCGCGGTGAAACGCACTTTGTTCAAACCGTAGTTGAGGCCGCGGCTGCGGTGTTCGATTTTCCAGATCGTGGCGGACAGGCGCGGCACGAGGGAAAGCGTAAGAAAACCGTGGGCGATGGTTTTGCCGCCGGGCATTTCGGTTTTGGCGCGCTCCACGTCCACGTGAATCCACTGATGGTCGCCGGTGGCTTCGGCAAATTTGTCGATCGTGGCCTGATCGATCAACACCCAATCGGACGCGCCAAAGTCTTCGCCGATGTGGTTTTTCATGTCTGCGGGCGTGTTGATGACGCGCATGGGAGTCCCCTTGAGTTGCTTGTGAAGATGGAGGGCGATGGTAGCGCGGAGGGGGGCTTGGGATCGATGCGGGGGCGGGACTCTGGCGGCACGGGCATCACGCGGCCTGCAGCAGGAACTCCACCTTGACGGCGTCGTAGGGAAATTCCAGCCGCCCGGACTCGCTGCGGGTCAGCACCCCTGCCGCTAGCAGCGCGGTGAGATCGGTGTGCACGGCTTTGACGTCCCGGCCAACCCGGTGCGCCGCTTCGCGGACGGTGACGGGCCCCGCACCGCAGAGCGCCTTGAGTAGCGCCCAGAGCTTCGCGGTGAGCACTTTCCACAGGAGTTCCGGGCTGGCAAAGGAAATCCGGTCTGGCTTTGAGCCTTTACCCGTCTTCCAGGCCTCGGCGAATTCAGCCATGGCGTCACCCGGCGGACGAACATCAAGCGTGAGTGTGTTCACGATTGATCCTTGCGCTGTCACGTTGGAAAGCGGCCGTCCTTATCCGCATCCCGCCGGCTTGAACACCCTTTCGGTTGAAGCCGGAAATCGCTCGAGCTTGGCCGCCGGCCGTCGAGGCCGCACCAGCAGCTCACCGCCGCAATTCGGACAGCGGCCTTGCAGCGCGCCGTCTGCACAACTCGCGCAGAACGTACATTCGAACGAGCAAATGCGCGCGTTGGTGGAGTCCGGCGGCAAATCCTTATCGCAGCATTCACAGCCCGGGCGGAGTTCGAGCATGGCAATCCTCCTGCGTAGCAAGTCATCGGGTTCAGTATCGATGATGATCGACTAGCGCAACTGTGAGGCCTCTGGCCGCGCCAACGCAAAGCCTCCTCATTGAACAGGCGCTTGCCGATGAGGCTCTGCTCGCCCCGTCTGGGCCAGATTTTCGAGCGAGGCGGAAACTAGCGCAGATGCGCGTTAGGGCGCCGAGATGATCCTCTCAGCAACCAGGCAAGCATTTAAGACGGGGCCATGGCTGCACGATTTGGCGCCATTGCGTTGTTCCCGCAACGCGTCTTCGGGTTGTTGCCACCGACGCGGCCTCGCTGGTCGAACGCCAGCAGCGCCCGCGACGACGACCCCGGCAGACTTCAAGCTCGGCATGCCGCATCATCAAATGCCGCCACCAGCAAACCGGTCACCATGTCTGTAAGCCCGTTCGTTCCCCACGACTTCACGATTCCGCAAACCCTCGAAACCGCCGAGTTCCGGCTGCGCATGCTGAGCGTTCACGATGTGGTTAAGGACTACGACGCCGTGATGTCGAGCCTTGAGCATTGCAAAACCGTGTGGGGCGGCGAGTGGCCCGAGGGGCTTACGCTGGAACAAAACCTCATCGATCTGGGCTGGCATCAAAAGGAATTCCAGACCCGACGCTCATTTGCCTACACCGTGGTAAATCCCGGTGAGACGGAGGTGTTGGGCTGCGTGTACCTCCTGCCCACCCAGAAACGTGGCTACGACGCCGAGGTCTACCTGTGGGCGCGGCAGCGTGAACTGGCAAACGGGCTCGAAGACCGGCTGTTCGCCGCGACCCGCGCGTGGCTGGCGTCGCATTGGCCTTTTCAGGCGGTCGCCTATCCGGGCCGCAAGCTCTCGCTGGCGGCGTGGCAGGCGTTGCCCGACGAACCGAAATAGCCGCGCGGCCGGCGACGGTTCCCGCAACCGCTCTGCCGCCAACGCCATATCGAAATAAATCGAGATGGTCTTCACCCCAAGGTTTCTGCGAGCGCCACGGCGTTGAGCCGACAGCCCTTGATGAGCGGCGCGTGAGGCGCGAGATCCAGCCCAAAAATTCGCGTGAGCACCAGCGCATGTCTGGGCGTCAGCGCCGCGTGGAGCTGCGTGATTTGATGGACGGCATCCTCCTCTCTCAGGCGGAGGCCAGCAGCGCCCAGCGCTCGTGGTCGCGCCACTGGCCGCCAAGCTTCAGGTACTTCGGCGAATAGCCCTCGCGCTGAAAACCGCAGGCCCGAACGAGCGCGACCGAGGCCAGATTTTGCGGCTGGATATTGGCCTCCAGCCGATGCAGCTTGAGCTGTCTGAACGCATGACGCGCCACCAGCGAGAGGCCTGCACGCATCAGCCCGCGCTGCTCAAAGCCCGCGAACGCGTAGTAGCCGAGGTAGCCGCTGCGAAACACGCCGAGGATGACGTTGGTCAGATTGACCACGCCGGCGATCTGGCCGCTCCCGTTCTCGCAAATCAGGAACGCGTGGTTTTGCGGCTCGCTCATCTGCCGGAGCCAGGCGGCAAACTGCGCCTCGCTGGCGGGCGGCGACGCCCACGGCCGGTGAAGCGCGACGCTGCCGCGGACGGCGGTCAGGAACTCGTCGGCGTCCGCCGGTGCTGGCGGGCGGATGAAGACCTGAGCTGCGCTGCGCGCGGATTTGGGCCGCGCGACCTGACGGGTTTGCCTCACGCGACGCCGCGGCTTATTTCAAATCGTCCGCCGGCGCGGCATGCGCCGTGCGAGCGCGTTTATCGAAGAGACACAGGCTGCGGCCGGGCTGATGCTTCATGTGCTGCTGCGGGTAGGTGCCCGCAATCAACGCGGCGGTATAGCCGACGCTGTCGTCGTATTCCACCAGCGCGCCCACCAACTTGCCGTCCTTGAGGCCGCTGGCCGCGCTGCATTTGCTGACCACTTCGGTCTTGTGCGCGGCCCAGGCGTCGGGCGACGCGGCGAGTGCCGGCGATGCGAAATGGATGACCGCAACCGCGCCCAGCAGGCGCAACAGACAACGGGAGGACGAGACCATCAGGCAATCTCCGTGGCTCTGGCGTTGGGCGTCTGATTGCACGAGCCGCAAGCTGCAATCGGCCATCGGGACTCTCTCGCCGCTTGACGATGCTGGTCGCGGGGTACGCCAGGGCGGCATCAAGATGCCTTGCGCAGCCTTAAGCCTTCGCCCCCATCCGCCCCGCCAACTCCCGCACCGCTTCCGCCACCAGCGGGCTCAAGCCTTCACCGTCGGCGCGCTGCCAGTGTTCGATAAGTTTGCGGCGCATGCGCGGATCCCAGAAACGTTCGAGGTGATTGCGCACACCGTCGCGGGCGCGCTCGTGGTTCTGGTCGCTGATGAAATAGGCGCCGATGTCGTTCGCCATTTCGATCAGATGTTCGATGCTGTTGCTCATGCGATCACTCACTGGGCGCCGCGTAATCGCGGATGCGCGAAGGATGGGTGTAGGCGACGTAGCGGCCGTCGCGGGCGAGACCAATGAGCGTGATGTGCGCGTGCTCGGCAATGGCGATCGCGAGCGCGGTGGGGGCGGACACTGCGACCACGATCGCCACCCCGCACCAGGCCGCTTTCTGCACCATCTCGTAACTGGCGCGCGAGGTCAGCAGCAGCGCGCCGTGGACAGTGCCGTGCTCGGCGCGCGCCATCGCGCCCATGAGTTTATCGAGCGCGTTGTGTCGGCCCACGTCTTCACGCACCAGCGCGATGTCGCCATTTGGCAGACACCAGGCGGCGGCGTGCGTGGCGCCGGTGATGCGGTACATCGGCTGATAGTCAGGCATCGCAGCCAGCGCGCGATTAAGCGCGGCGCTGTCGAGTGAGGTGCTGGCCGCGACCGTCGGCGGCCAGCGCACCACGTCTTCCAGCTGCCGCGTACCACACAAACCGCAGCCGCTGTTGCCGGCCAGCGTGCGCGTATTGGGCGCGAGTTTCGCGGCGCGTGCCTGCGGGATTTCCATCGCGATCTGAATGCCGCTCAATTCTTCGCGCACTTCAATTCGCCGCATTTCCTCGCGTGAATCGAGAATGTTTTCGGTTAGCGAAAACCCGAGCGCGAAGTCTTCCAAGTCGGTCGGCGAGGCGAGCATCACCGCGTAGGCCTGACCGTTGTACTGAAGCGCGACCGGCACTTCTTCGGCCACGCGATCGAGCTCGTGGCGAAAGCCGCCCTGTTGAAACCGATCGATCGCCTTGAGCGGGCTCACCCCCGGCGTGCGCTCACCCTGCGGTGTGGCGCGCAGGTTCATAAGTCGCTGCGCGCGGCGTGACGTTCGGCCAGCAGCTTCGCCTGTTCGTCGCTGAAGGCGCGATAGCGACGCTGCCACTCCGAAGGCTGCGCGACCTTGGTCACCTGCACCGCGGTGACCTTGTACTCCGGACAGTTGGTCGCCCAGTCGGAGTGATCGGTGGTGATCACATTTGCGCCGGACTCCGGAAAATGAAACGTGGTGTACACCACGCCGGGCTGCACGCGCGGGGTCACGTGCACACGCAACACGGTTTCGCCCACGCGACTCGCCACGCCCACCCAGTCGCCGTCGTTGATGCCGCGTTCTTCGGCATCGTGCGGGTGGATTTCGACGAGGTCTTCGGCGTGCCACACGCTGTTGGCAGTGCGCCGCGTCTGCGCGCCCACGTTGTACTGCGAGAGGATGCGGCCGGTGGTGAGCAGCAGCGGGAATTTGCGCGAGGCTTTCTCACGCGTGGGCACATAGGCGGTCAGCATGAAGCGCCCTTTGCCGCGCGTGAATTCTTCCACGTGCATGGTGGGCGAGCCCTGCGGATGCTGCGCGTTGCACGGCCACTGAATGCTGCCCATTGCGTCCAGCTTCTCGTAACTCACGTTGGTGAAGCTGGGCGTGAGGCTCGCGATCTCCGCCATGATTTCGGACGGATGCGCGTAGTGCATGGGATAGCCCAAAGCGTTCGCGAGCGCGCAGGTGATTTCCCAATCGGCCTTGCCGGCCAGCGGGCGCATCACGCGGCGAATGCGCGAGATGCGACGCTCGGCGTTGGTGAAGGTACCGTCTTTCTCGAGGAAAGAACTGCCCGGCAAAAACACGTGCGCGAACTTGGCGGTTTCGTTCAGAAACAAATCCTGCACGATGATGCATTCCATGGCTTCGAGCGCAGCCGACACATGCTGCGTGTTGGGATCGCTTTGCGCGATATCTTCGCCCTGCACGTAGAGCGCTTTGAATTCACCGTCGAGCGCGGCTTCAAACATATTGGGAATGCGTAAACCCGGCTCGGGATCCAGCGTGGTGTGCCAGGCGTTTTCAAACAGCGTGCGCGTAACGGTATCGGAAATATGCCGATAGCCCGGCAGTTCGTGCGGGAACGATCCCATATCGCAGGCGCCCTGCACGTTGTTCTGGCCGCGCAGCGGATTCACGCCCACGCCTTCGCGCCCGATGTTGCCGGTGGCCATCGCAAGGTTCGCGATCCCCATCACCATCGTTGAACCCTGACTGTGTTCGGTCACGCCGAGGCCGTAGTAAATCGCCGCGTTGCCACCCGTGGCGTAGAGCCTGGCGGCGGCGCGCACCTCGGCCGCCGGCACGCCGGTGATGGCTTCCAGAGCTTCCGGCGAGTTCGCGGCGTCGGCCACAAAGTCGCGCCACGTCGCGAAGCTCTCGGCTTCGCAACGCGCGGCCACAAACGCCTCGTTCACCAAACCTTCGGTCACAATCACATGCGCCAGCGCGTTCACGAGGCCCACGTTGGTGCCGGGTTTTAATTTGAGGTGATAGTCCGCTTTCACATGCGGGCCGCGCACCAGATTGATAGTGCGCGGATCCGCCACGATGAGGCGGGCGCCGGCGCGCAGGCGATGCTT
>CANFVX010000221.1 GCA_947450495.1 Gammaproteobacteria bacterium | reverse complement strand
GACCGCCGCCTGCGCAGCGACGACGCCTATACCGCTGGCGGCCTTGCCGGCAAACGCCCCGATCGCTCGGTGATTGTTTACGCGCAGCGCGTGCGTGAGGCCTTCGCGCAAACGCCTATCGTGGTGGGCGGTATCGAAGCCAGCCTGCGCCGCATCGCGCACTACGATTACTGGTCGGAAAAAGTTCGCCGCTCGATTCTGCTGGATGCCCGCGCCGACCTCCTCGTGTTTGGTAATGGCGAACGCCAGATCGTCGAGATTGCCCATCGCCTCGCGGCGGGCGAGGCCATTAACGACATCGACGATATTCGCGGCACGGCCTTTGTCCGACGCACGCCTACGCCCGACTGGATTGAAATCGATTCCACCACCATCGACACGCCGGGCGAACTCAATCCGCCAATTGACCCTTACGCCATGGAGCCGGAAAAAGTCGGCCAACCGGTGCCGCAGTCGGCGCCTGGCGTCACCCATATTCCGCTGCTCTCCGTGCGCGCCGCGCGGGCGGTCAGAAACGCCGACCGTGCGCGCTCGGTCATCCGGCTGCCGGCCTATGACGCGGTGCGTGATGACCCGATCCTCTACGCCCACGCCTCGCGGATTCTTCATCTGGAAGCCAACCCCGGCAACGCGCGCGCCCTTGTGCAGCAGCACGGCGATCTCGATGTATGGCTCAATCCACCGCCGATTCCGCTCAGCACGGCAGAACTCGATCGCGTGTACGAACTGAACTACCAGCGCGTGCCACATCCGGTGTATGGCGCGGCCAAATTGCCGGCTTACGAGATGATCCGGTTTTCGATCGCGATCCAGCGTGGCTGCTTCGGCGGCTGTACGTTCTGTTCGATTACCGAACACGAAGGCCGCATCATTCAGAGTCGGTCGGAAGACTCGGTCATTCGCGAGATTGAAACCATCCGCGACCGCGTGCCCGGCTTCACGGGCGTGATTTCGGATCTGGGCGGGCCCACGGCGAATATGTATCGCCTGGCCTGCAAGAGCCCGGAAATTGAATCGGCCTGCCGCAAGCCGTCCTGCGTGTTTCCGGGCGTGTGTCCTAATCTGGATACCAACCACACGCCGCTCATCAAGCTCTATCGCCGCGCGCGGGAACTGCCGGGCGTGAAGAAAATCCTGATTGCCTCCGGCGTGCGCTACGACCTTGCCATCGAGTCGCCCGAGTATGTGAAAGAACTCGCCACCCATCACGTCGGCGGCTATCTAAAAATTGCGCCCGAAGCGATTGGCGAAGGGCCGCTGTCGAAAATGATGAAGCCGGGCGTCGGCACCTATTACCGATTCCGCCAGCTGTTCGATAAGTACTCGCGCGCAGCGGGAAAAGAGCAGTACCTCATTCCTTACTTCATTGCCGCCCATCCGGGCACCACCGATGAAGACATGCTGGAGCTCGCACTCTGGCTGAAGCGCAACGGCTATCGGGCGGATCAGGTGCAGGCTTTCCTGCCCTCGCCCATGGCGACCGCCACCGCGATGTATCACTCCGGGAAAAACCCACTCAAACGGGTGGGTCGCAATACCGAGGAAGTCCATATTCCGCGAGGCCTGCGCGTCCGGCGTCTGCATAAGGCGTTTCTGCGTTACCACGACGCCAATAACTGGCCCATGTTGCGCGCCGCGTTGAAGCGCATGGGACGGGAAGATTTGATTGGCGCCGGCGCCGAACAACTCATCCCTAGCTGGCAACCCGCCGGCACCGGGCAAACGCCCGAGGGCCGCCGTCATCAGACTTTTCTGACCCAGCACACCGGGCTCCCGCCGCGCGCGCAGACGACTCGCGAGACGCGCCCGCCGGCCAAATCTGCGGGCCCTCGCCAACACGGGCGCGGCCCTAAACCGCGGGGTCGCGTCTAGAGCCGGTCTCAAAATTATTCACCCCCGCGTTGCCCCCGGAAATCGTTGCTGGCAAGGCGCGGCGCACAGGGCATAGTGGTTCTCTGGATAAGCGTCGCAACGCCGCCAGCGGCGATTTCCGGAGGCAGCCCGGAGGGCCGGTGGCGAATAATTTCGAGACCGGCTCTAGTTCCAGCCGGCGCATGATGAGCAGCCCAGTGTAGGGTTTCCCTGACATCAGGCTTCGTTTCAGGCCGTCCAATACCGCTCCTGGCCATTTGCGGTAAATAAACTCTCGATCAATTTCGAACGAACGCCATTTCGGCGTTGTTAGATTTAAATTCAATTGCTACATTCAAAAACATAAGACTCCGGTAGCGAGGGCCGATCCTGGGGGGCGGCGCCGGGGCGAGCAACACAGTCTGTGTTGTTCACCGCGCTACACGATCTGCTCTCACCGACTGTGCCATTGTGAGAGTGCTGATTGAAAATCGAGCAACTAATGGCACGTTGAGGAACTGGCTTTACATGAATATCTACGTTGGCAATCTGCCCTACACCACCACCGAAGAAGACCTGCGGGCGATCTTTGAACGATTTGGCGAAGTGAGCTCCGCCAAGGTTGTTATCGATCGCGAAACCAATCGCTCCAAGGGTTTTGGCTTCGTTGAAATGCCCGATGACCACGACGGCGAAGAAGCCGTAAAAGCGCTGGACGGTTCGCCGATGAACGGCCGTCCGCTACGCGTGAATCCGGCCAAGCCGCGTGAAGGCGGTCCGGGCGGCGGCGGTGGTGGCGGATTCCGTCGTCCTGGCGGCGGCGGCGGCGGTCGTCCTCCCCGCTAAGCGTCGTCTTCTTCTGTCGCAGGTCGCGGCGCTGCCCGCGACCTGCTGCTACTGGCCCTGCCCCCTGCCGCGCACGCGCGGCTCACGTTCCCTTGCGCCTAATCCTTGTCCGAGCACAGCCATGCGTCCAATTGAACGTTTTCTCGAGAAAATCCTGTTCGCCTCTCGGTGGCTGCTTGCTCCGGTCTATCTCGGCCTGTCCTTGGCCGTGCTGGCCTTGGGTATCAAGTTTTTTCAGGAGCTCTGGCACGTCGCCACTCACATTTTCGACATCGCCGAGGCTGATCTCGTGCTCACCGTGCTCGCGCTGATCGACGTGACGCTGGTCGCGAGCCTCATTCTGATGGTGATGTTTAGCGGTTATCAGAACTTCGTTTCCCAAATCGAACTTGACGACGGCACCGAGAAACTCGACTGGCTGGGCAAACTCGATGCCAGCACGCTGAAACTCAAAGTGGCCACGTCGATCGTTGCCATTTCTTCAATTCACCTGCTGCGGGTTTTCGTCAAAGTTAACGATCTGCCCAACGATAAAATTCTCTGGTATGTGGTCGTGCATCTGACCTTCGTGATTTCAGCGCTTCTGTTAGCCATCCTCGACCGCCTCGCCTTCGCGAGCCATAGGCAATCCCATCATGAGTAATGACACCGCCCCCGCTTTCACCGTCGAAGCGCAGGCCGCGAAAATCTTTGCCTGGCGGCGCGGCTTTAATGCCAGCTGGCTGATCGATCTCGGCATCAAGCTCGGGCTCTTCAAGGACCTCGCCGCCAACCCGGGCAGCACCGCCGGCGCCATCGCTGAGCGGCTGCAGCTTCAAGCCCATCACCTAGAGATCTGGTGCAACACCGCTTGCTCGTTCGAGATCCTGGACGCGACCGACGACGGCAAGTTCTCACTGGCCCCCTTCATGGATGTGGTGCTTGCCTCGCCCGGTCATCCGCGTTACACCGGTGGTTACGTGCAACTGGGCACCGACTACGCATCAGACGATTTCCGCGCGCTGCGTGAAGCCTTCAGCAGCGGTGAATACAAGCCGTTTCAAGGCCGCGACGACACGTTCTCCAGCCATGTCTCCGAGGCCACGCTGGGTCTCCAATTGCTGGCGGCGCGCAAGCTGCTGCCGGAGATTCCCTTCGTGAAAAGCGCGCTGGACGCCGGTGGCGCGCTGCTGGAAGTGGGGCCGGGCGCGGCACGCCAGCTCATCATGCTCGCAAAAGTGTTTCCGGCCGCCCGGCTCGTGGGGGTGGATATCGACCCCACCGGCGTGCGCATCGCGCGTGAGGCGATCGCCAAGGCGGGCCTCGCCGAGCGCATCACCATTATCGAAGGCAGCATTGATGACGCCGCGAGCGCCGGCCCTTTCGCGGCCATCGTGATGGTGGAGGTGCTGCATGAGATTCGTCAGGACTGGCGCGCAGAAGTGGTTGCCGCCTGCGGTCGAGTCACCTTGCCGCAAGGCTGGCTGGTGGTCGTGGACGAAACCTATCCCGAGACGATCGCCGAACTGCGGGACCCCGCGTTCCGCTTCGCGGTGCAGACCGGTTTCGAAGAACTCCACTGGGGGAATGTCATTCCCACCCGTGGCGAGCAAATGAGCCTGTTCGAGGCCGCCGGCTTTAGCCCGCCCGAGCGCGAACTGGTGGGTGAAGGCTTCACTGTGCTGAAGGCGCAGCGTCTGCACACCCCGTAAATTTCTCACGCTTCATCACGCGCAACGCCCCAGGAGCCCTTCCATGTCGCACCCCTCTGCTTCATCCCCCCGCAAGATTGTGGTCACTGGCGCGGGCGGCGCCCTAGGGCAGGCCGTGGTCACGGCAGCCTTGGCGAGCGGCGCTGCGGTGATTGCGGTGGATATGGCGTTTCCCGCCACGCTGCCGGCCGGGGCGGAAACGCGGGTCGTGGTCGATCTGACCCAGCCCGCCGAAACCGCCGCGGCCTTCGGCGCGTTCGGCGCGTTTGACGCGCTCCTGAACGTGGCCGGCGGTTTCACGATGGGTGAATCGGCGTGGGATGCGGGCGACAACTGGGACGCCATGTTCCGCATTAACGTTGAGACGATGCGCAATGCCGTGCGCGCCGCAGTGCCAGCGCTGCGCCAGCGCGGCGGCGGCGCCATCGTCAATGTCGGCGCGCTCTCGGCGCGCGAAGGTCAGTCCCAGATGAGCGCCTACTGCGCGGCCAAAAGTACCGTGATGCGGCTGACCGAGAGCCTCTCCAAAGAACTCCGCGCAGAGCGGATCAACGTCAACGCCGTACTGCCCAGCATCCTCGATACTCCGCGTAACCGCGCGGACATGCCGGATGCTGATTTCAGTCGCTGGGTGAGTCCTGAATCGCTGGCGGGCGTGATGCTCTTCCTCGCCTCCGAGGCTGCGCGCGACATTCACGGCGCCCTGTTACCGGTCAGCGGTCGCGCCTAAGGTCGGGACGCTAAGCTGCGCCAGATCTCGATCGGCACAGCGACTCCGGACTACGCTGAGCCAACGTCGCGTATTGAAAGCAGCCCCTCAGATTTTCACGCGGCGCTGTAGCCCCGGTCACAGGGTTTGCTTATCCTGCCGCCCCACCCCATTAAACGTCGCAGGCCAAGTAGATGAAGCATCGGGTTTATGTTGATGGACAGGAAGGCACGACGGGCTTACGCATCCACGACATTCTGGCGGGACGCGACGACCTTGAACTGCTCCTCATCGACCCCGAACTGCGCAAGGACACGAGCGAACGGACGCGTCTGCTGAATGCGGCGGATGTGGCCTTTTTGTGTTTGCCCGATGCGGCCGCCATCGACGCGGCGGCGCTGGTCGGCAATCCACGGACCTGTCTGATCGATGCCAGCACCGCGCACCGCATCGCGCCGAACTGGGTCTACGGGCTACCGGAGCTCTGCCCCGCGCAACGTGGCCTGTTACGCGCAAGCACCCGCGTTGCCAATCCTGGCTGTCATGCCACCGCCTTTATCCTGCTGGCGCGGCCGCTGGTCGATGCCGGCCTGATCCCTGCCGCGCAGATGCTCTCTGCCACGTCCCTTACCGGTTACTCCGGTGGCGGCAAGAAAATGATTGAACAGTACGCCGCTGGCGGCGATCCCCTGTTGGCGTCACCGAGACCCTATGCGCTCGGCCTCGCGCACAAGCATCTGCCGGAGATGCGCGTGCAGTCTGGTTTGAAGCAAAACCCCCTCTTCATGCCGGTGGTTGCCAACTTCTACAAAGGTCTGGCGGTGAGCATTCCGCTGGCGCTGCCCGCCGGCACCACCGGCGCGAGCTTGCAGCAGGCGCTCGCGACGCGTTACGCCGACGAGCCGTTTATTCGCGTGATGCCCTTGTCGGATCCCGATGTGCTCACCGAAGGCTTTTTCGACGTACAGGCCTGCAATGACACCAATCGTTGCGATCTCTT
>CANFVX010000220.1 GCA_947450495.1 Gammaproteobacteria bacterium | reverse complement strand
TTACGACGACAACCTCTCCCGCGCCGAGCGCAGCGGCGACCGCATCGCCGACACCGCCTTTGAGCTCAGCGCTCATCTGAGCGCCCCGGCATTGGAAACGCCTCGCAGCACGCTGTTCTGGGATGTGGGACTTACCGCGCAGATCTGGACCGAACATCCGGCGCTTAGCGAGTTCGCGCCTGCTGCAGGGCTCCGCTATCGCTATCGCTTAGGGCCTGATTTCAGCGCGCCCTGGGTCGAAGCCGGCCTCTCGGCGCACGCGCTTCAGCACGCAGACAGCGTGATGCGGGATGGCGGCGAAGTGCTGGGTGGAGTGACGCTCGGGCAGCGCCTTAACGCGCGACTGGACGCGCTGCTCGGCTATCGGTGGCGGGTACGGCGGGCGGAAAAAGAAGCGGTGTTCGATCTCGAAAACCACGAAGGCTTTCTGCAACTCGACTTCCAGCTGGACGATCGCTGGCTGGCCTACGGGGGATTGACCGCCCGCGTCGGGGATCTGGTGACGGTGAGCAGTCTGCCCAATCGCAAGGCACTCAGCAGTGCCAGCGCCGTGAGCCAAAGCTTTGATGCCGCGTTTGGCGATACCAAACGCCGGGCCTATCGCATTGACGGCTTGAGCCTGAGTCCGGCGCTGGGCCTCAACTATCTAGTCGCCGAGGGCTGGTCGGTAGATCTGGCGGGTGATGGTCTCGTGGCGCTGGCCGACGGGGACAACACCTACAACCAGTTCAGCCTGACGCTCAGCCTGCTCTGGCAGTTCTAAGCGCACGCGACCCGCCGCCGAAGCAGCGGGCCGCGCACGAGGCTTAGTGCGCCAACAAGCGATCCAGCCACTGGTTGGAAAGCTTTTCCTGCACCGTGTTCTGACGCAGGCGCGCCCGCAGGTGGTCGAAGTCCACGAGGTCGAGCGGCTGATCCTGGTTGAAGCAGGAATACACAAAGCTCTCTTCGCCGGTCTTCGGATCCACATGACGGCACATGCACTGGGCGCAAACGCCTTTCATCATGCACTGCATCGGCGAGTTGATAGACCCAATCGCCTGATGGCCCTCTTTGAGGTAGGGCGCCAGCATGCCGCTGCGGGCTTTCTTCACGGCGTTCATCATGCCGTCGGAGCCAATGACCACCATCTCCTCGGCGTCCGACAGCGGGATGGTCACTTCACCCAGCGCGCCGCTGGCGTAGGCCACCATCGTCTCGAGGATGTTGCCCACAAAGGTCTTGTCCTGCGGACGATTGGGGGTGATGGCTTCCACGCCCGGACCCGGGTCGCAGCACCACACCACCACATCAGCCGCCGCTTCGATATCGCTGACCTTGAAGACGTCGATCGACTTCTTGTAGCCCGCGAAATACACCACCTTGTTGCCGGCCGCGCGCAGCGCCTTGCCGATGGAGAACAACACCGCGTTGCCAAGACCACCACCGACCATCGCCACCGTGGTGTTCTGCGGGATGTGCGTCGGCGCACCGGTCACGCCCATCACCACCAGCTGTTCGCCCGGCTTGAAGTGCATGAGGAGGCGGGAAGAGGTGCCCATTTCCAGGGCAATCAGCGACACCAGACCTTCTTCCGGGTTGACCCAGGCGCCGGTCAGGGCGAGGCCTTCGGTGGAGAGCTTGGTGTCGCCCACCAGCTGCGCGCGAGAATCAAAGTTCTGCACGCGATAGAACTGGCCGGGCTCAAAGCGACGCGCGGCGTACGGCGCACGCGCGATGACTTCGACGATGGTCGGCGTGAGCCGATTCACCTCCACCACGCGCGCAATCAGGGCGTCGTCGAGGATGCCGAAGAACTGCTTCATGGCCGCGTCGCGACCCGGCTGTTCGGCCGGCGCCAGACCCGCGCGCTCTTCCGCGAACAGATTGGCGATATAGGGATAGCCATCCTTCGCGCTCGCCATGGCCTTCACCACGTTGCCGGCGTACACCGGATGGTTATCGCCGTAGAAGCTCACGTAGCGGCCATGCTTCTGGTAGGAGGTGAACGGCGCGGGTTCGCCGAGTTTCGGCCCGCCATCGCCGGTACCGGGACGCAGCGTCGGCTGGGCGCCGGCGGTTTCCGGCTCGTAATGGGCGAAGAACTTGCCGTTGAGTTCAAACGTGCCGGGGTTTTCCGACTGATAAATGGTGTTGGGCGAGGTGCCCGCCGCCACGAACAGGCCGCGCAAAGCGACTTCTACTTTGGACTTGCTGCCATCGGCTTCGAGCTTCTCGAAGATCACCCCGCGCAGGGCGCTGAATTCATCCGTCAGGGTTTCCAGCGGATTCATGTTCGGCGCGAGCTGAATGCCTTCGGTCAGCGCTTCGTTAATTTCTTCGTGGTTCTGGCGATAGGCCGGCGAGTCGGCGATGGTCTTGCGGTAGAACATCGTCACGCCGCCCCAGCCGTTGATTAAGGGCGCGAAATCAGGCGCTTCACCGGCGGCAGCGGCGCGCGCCCGCTCGGCGCGCACGGCCTTCCCGTGGCTCAGGAACTCGTCAAGAATCCCAAGCTCTTCCTTGTCGAAGCGGGCGCGAACTTTCTCTTCGCCCTGATCCTGCACCAGGATTTCGTAGCGCTTGAGGGTCTTCTCGACCTGACGCGGGTAATAGGCCATCAGTTCGGTGGTGGTATCGATAGCGGTCAGACCGCCACCGATGACACCGCACGGCAGGCGCACCTGCAGGTTGGCCATGGAGTCGTCCTTGGCCGCGCCGGTGAGCTGCAGGCCCATCAGGAAGTCAGACGCCTTGCGCACGCCGCGCACCAGATTGCCCTTCAGCCCGATGACCGACGGCTTGCCGGCACCGGTGGCCAGCGCCACGTGGTCGAAGCCGAAGTCCCAGGCATCTTCCAGCGTCATGGTGCCGCCGAAGCGCACGCCGCCGAACACGCGGAACGACTGACGGCGCAGCAACGTGAGGTAGATGACCTTCAGGAAGTTCTTGTCCCAGCGCACCGTGATGCCGTATTCGGCCACGCCGCCGAAACCGCTCACGACGCGGCTATCGAGTTCTTCGTAGAGCGTTTTGAATTTGGCCACCGGATCCGGCGCCCGATCGACGCTGCCGGTGAGGCTGGTCGGCAGCGGTTCGAGCTTGAGCGCATCAATACCCACCACCGCAAAGCCTTCGTTCAGCAGGTAGTGCGACAGGGTGTAACCGGCCGGGCCCATGCCCACCACCAGCACCTTGCGGCCGTTGAACGGCAGCATGTACGGGCGCTTCACGTTGAGCGGATTCCAGCGCGTGAGCAGGCCGTAGATTTCGAAGCCGTAGGGCAGGTCCAGCACGTCGGTCAGGACGTTGGTTTCGATTTGCGGAATGTTGACCGGCTCGGTCTTCTGGTAGATGCAGCCCTTCATGCAGTCGTTGCAAATCCGGTGGCCGGTGCCCGGGCACATCGGGTTGTCCACCACCACCAGCGCCAGCGCGCCTATGTTGTCGCCCTGCCGCTTCAGCACGTGCATCTCGGAAATTTTTTCGCCCAGCGGACAGCCGGCGGCGGTCACGCCCAGTGCGTTCACCTTGAAGCTGTTGTCTTTCTTGTTGCGCATGCCCTTCGAGCAGGAATCCGCGTCGCGGTCATGGCAGTAAATGCAGTGGTCCACCTCGTACAGCACGTTGCGCTGGCCATAGCGCTGGTCGGTGAGTTTGAAACCATCGCGGCGGCGGCGATGATTTTCCGGGCCCATCCAGGTGCTGAAGCCGCTGCGCTGGTTTTCGATGAAATGCACCAGATGCTGCACATCGGTCTTGGCCGGTTCTTTGAAAATCACCCAGTGAGCAGCGGTCGGCCAAGTCACCGCGCCGGTGGAGATGAGGAAACCCCACTCGGCGAAAGACTGTTCAGCGGCGGCCAGTTGCGCGGTGGTGTCACCGCCTTCCGGCAAATTGGCGAGGAAGGTGGTGGAAGCCTCAAGCAGGCCGGCGCTCATCAGACCGGCGCGGGCAACGGCATATTCCTCGTCACCCGGACGGCGGCCGTCGCTGGTGGCGGCGGCGCCGAGTTTGCGCACCAGGGCCGTGAGGCTGTCGAAGCGCGAAGCGTCAACGCTCTGGCCTTTGAAGCGCTTGGCCAGCGTCGCCACAAATTCGTTGCGGAACTTGAGCACCGTGTCGTCTTCGTCCCGAATGGCGGCGCGCTGCACGCCCCAGGCCTGTTCGATACCGAAGAGTTTGGCCACGAAACTGCCCACGTGCGGCGCGGTGTCGGTCAATACGGCAGAGATGTCTTCCGGCGTCATGCCGGTGCCCTGATTGGCGCAGTACGTGG
This sequence comes from Gammaproteobacteria bacterium, assembly GCA_947450495.1. Taxonomy (GTDB): domain Bacteria; phylum Pseudomonadota; class Gammaproteobacteria. The sequence goes on along the minus strand of CANFVX010000220.1, from coordinate 1,867 downwards.
CATAGCGGGCGGAAAGTTCGGGATCGGCGGCCTGCAGTTGCGACTTGAAGTCACCGTAGAGTCGGGCCAGCGCCGCGGGATCGTAGAGGTCGGCGTAGCCATAGCCCGGCAAGCCGAGGGTCAAGGGGGACGCAGCGTTCGCGTCAGCATGAGTGGCAGTCATGAGTCTCCGGGCGCATTCTGGCGCAGGTAGGGTTAAACCATACGGTAACGTATGGAATTGTAGGGACACGACCGCTAGCCCGCAACGCGCGTGGCTTGCGGCCTGTGTCGGCAGGTAGACTTCGTAGACAATAAAATTATGCGCGCGCCGGCCGATGCCGCCAGGGCTGGCCTCAGGTGCGCGCATCAACAGAGGGAGTTATTCCATGGATTTCGGCATCAGTTTCCCCACCTATATCCGCTGCTGGGAAGACGCCAAAATGGCGGAGGACTACGGGTTCACGCACACCTGGTTCTACGATTCCCAGATGTGCTACAGCGACGTCTACGCCAGCATGGCGCTGGTCGCGCATCACACCAAAACCATCAAAATCGGCACGCTGGTATCGATCCTCGGCAACCGCATCGCGCCGGTTACCGCACACTCCATCGCGACCATTAACGAACTCGCTCCCGGCCGGGTGATTCTGGGCGTGGGCACGGGCTTCACCGGTCGCAATGTGATGGGCATGCCGCCCATCTCGCTGAAGACCATGCGCGAACACATCGAGATCATTCGCGACCTGCTGGCCGGGCGCGAAGCGGTGTATCGCGAAGGCAGCCGTGAGCGCCACATCAAGTTCATCCACCCCGACAAAGGCTATATCAACGTGAAGGATCACATCCCGATCCACATGGCCTCCAACGGCCCCAAGGCCATTGAGATGACCGGCCAACTGGCGGATGGCTGGGTCACGATTGGGCTTGATCCGGGCTACATTTCGCACAACATCCAGCAGATCAAGGCGGCAGCCAAGGCCGCCGGACGCGAGATGGGCGAGGTGTATTGCACCAACCTCACCTCCGCCTGCGTGTTGCGGCCGGGCGAATCCATTCTCTCGGATCGCGTCGCCAAACAGATTGGGCCCATGGCGATTCTGCTGCTGCATACCAACTGGGATCCGACCGACATCAAGGTCGGCCCGTTTGCCCCGCCCTCAGTCGCGGGCCAGGCCAAGACCTACTTCGACAATCACATCATGAAAATGAAAACCGCCATGGACCGCCGTTTTCAGGAAATGCACCTCGGACATCTGGTGTTCATGCGGGAAGGCGAACGGGCCTATCTCACGCCGGAACTGATCAAGGCCGGCACGCTTACCGGCTCTGGCCCCGAAATCATCGACCGCATTCGCGAACTCGAAGCCGCGGGGGTGACCAACATTGCGTTGAATGTGTGCGGGACCGATGCCCGCGAAATGATTCGCGAGTTCGGTCGGGAGGTCATCGACAAGTACTGAGGCCAGAGTGGCGCGCGCTGGCGGGGAACGTTCACTTGCCAGCGCGCGGCCCGTTCGTCCTTCGACAAGCTCAGGACGAACGGGGTTTAGGCGCGCCGGCATGACCGAGGCTTAAACCACTTGCGGGCACGGATCACCGTTCGCCCTGAGCTTGTCGAAGGGCGAGTCGACTGGCACGGCCGAGATTCAATTTCCCGCTATTTGGGGTCAGCGCTATTTGGGGTCGCTGAAGCGCGGGGCACTGCCACCGCCCGTTCATCCTTCGACAGGCTCAGGACGAACGGGGTTTACGCTATTTGGGGTCAGAGTAAAAACTATTCGGACTGACGCCGACCCCAAGCGTTTCTTCGAGTTTTTACTCTGACCGCAAATTCACTGACCCCAAATTCATCCGTTCGCCCTGAGCTTGTCGAAGGGCGAGTCGA
>CANFVX010000219.1 GCA_947450495.1 Gammaproteobacteria bacterium | reverse complement strand
GCCCAAACCACCGTTCGTACTGAGCCCGTCGAAAACGCTAGCACCGATCCCAAACCCCCGTTCGTGCTGAGCCCGTCGAAGCATGAACGGGCCGGCACAAGCGCCTCGACTCGCGCTTCGACAAGCTCAGCGCGAACGGTGGTGCCAACGTTGGCCGGCGCTGCATCAACGACCGCGCGCGGCAGGCTCGAGGGGAACGGCAGCACCAGCCCAAACCCCCGTTCGTGCTGAGCCTGTCGAAGCATGAACGGGCCGGCACTGCCTCAACGACCGCGCGCGGCAGGCTCGAGCCGAACGCTAGCACCAAGCCCAAACCCCGTTCGTGCTGAGCCCGTCGAAGTATGAACGGGCCGGCACAAGCGCCACGACTCGCGCTTCGACAAGCTCAGCGCGAACGGTGATGCCAACGTTGAACAGGACCGCACAACGACCGCGCCCGACAGGCTCGGGCCTGCCGGGCCGCTCGCAGGCTTACTCGATGGCGAGACGACTGCTAGAGGCCTGCGCCTTCTTCGGCAACGACAGCATCAACACGCCGTTGTCGTAGCGCGCCTTGGCGTTGCCGATGTCGATCTCGTGCGGCAGCTGAAAGCTGCGCGAAACGGCACCGTAGTAACGCTCACTGCGCAGCACCTGGTCGTTGCTCGCCTGACTGTCTTGCTGGCGGATTTCTGCCGACAGCGTCACCACGCCGCCATCAAGCGACACGTGGATATCTTCCTTGCTCACGCCCGGAATTTCGGCCTGCACCGAATAGGCTTTGTCGTTTTCCTTGATGTCGACCCGAATCTGCGAGGGCAGCGCATCGCCGTGCAGGGGTTTGACGAAATAGCCGGGGGAAACGTCGCGGAAGAATTCATCAAACAAACTGCGGCCACCAAAATTGATCAACTTGCTCATCGTTTTCTACTCCTGGGAGGTTGCGGGCAGAACGCGCCGTTGCGTCACCCTGTGACTCAGGAGATGGGGACGGCACGCCGGATTTAAAGCCTGCGCCAGCGCCAAACTGGCCCGGTGACGTTGATCAAGTCACGAGCGCACGACGCCCGGGCAACTCAGCGCGCGCCAACGCGCGGCCCTGCCTGCGACAAACAATTACAAAAATCTCCAGCCCTAATTCACCGCATGCCCGAACTTGGGGTCACTCTCGCTGTCCTGCATCAATACGACCCATCGCGTTCAGCGCCCGCGTGTTTCCCGCGCACTGTCCCCGCATGGCCCATCACCCAGCAACCTCAGGATTCAGCCTCCCTATGATTTTCCCGGCTCACGCACGCCGCGCAGGCGCCGCTTTTGCGCTCTTCGGTTGCCTGTTCGGCAGCTTGCTCTCATCACCCGCTCAAGCACTGCCCAGCTTTGCCCAACAAACCGGCATGGAATGCGCAGGCTGCCACGTTGGCGGTTTTGGGCCTCAACTCACGCCGGCCGGCATGAAGTTCAAGATTGGCGGCTACACCGATAGCAACGGTCAGGGCCTGAAAGTGCCGCTGGCGGCGATGCTGGTGGAAGGTTTCGCGCATTCCAACAAAGACCTGCCGAGCGATCCGGCGCAGGGTTACGGCCGCAACAGCAACTTCGCGCTACAGGAGCTGTCGGTGTTTCTGGCTGGCGGCGTAGGCAAGCATGTGGGCGGCTTCGTGCAGGCCACCTACTCCGGCGTGGACGACAAGATGGGCATGGACAACATCGACCTCCGACTCACGGACACACAAAACCTGTTCGGCCACAATGTGGTCTACGGCATCAGTCTGAACAACAACCCGACCGTGCAAGATCCTTTCAACTCGGTGCCGGCCTGGCGCTTCCCGTATATGAGCGCGGATCTGGCCAATTCGCCGGCCGCCGCACCGCTGATCGATGGCGGGCTTGAGCAACAGGTGCTGGGACTCACGACCTATGCCTATGTCGGGGACTTTCTGCTGGAAAGCGGCGGTTATTTCTCACCTTCGGAATCGCTGCTTGAAGACATGAACGTCGCAAGCCCCGACGCGCCAGCCACCAAACTCAAAAACGGCGCGCCCTATTGGCGCCTGGCCTGGTTCAAGGATCTCCATAAGCAAGCGTTCTCGGTAGGCACCTTCGGCCTGGCGGCCAGCGTGCAGCCCGATCGCTTTGCCAAAGCCGCCGACGGTTACACCGATGTGGGCTTTGATGCCAACTGGCAGTGGTTCCCGTCGCGGCGCCACGCGTTCAGCGTCAACAGTTCGTTTATCCACGAAGTGCGCAGCTTCAACGCCAGCGTAGCCGCCGGCGGTGCGGACCATCTGGATACGGATCTGGAGCAGTTCAAGGTCGCGGCCGCGTACTACTACCGCCAGCATTACGGCGCGACGGTGGGCTTTTTCGATACTTGGGGCGGTCGCGACCGAGCGCTATACGGCAACCGCACCGGCTTGCCGGACTCGCGCGGCGTGACCTTGCAAGGGGACTGGACCCCTTTCGGACAGGAAGCCTCATGGGGCGCGCCCTGGGCAAACGCCCGCCTCGGCGTGCAATACACGCTCTACAACCAGTTTGATGGCGCGAGCGGTAACTACGACGGCACCGGCCGCGATGCGTCCGACAACAACACCCTGTTCTGCTTTTTATGGATGGCAATCTGATGCAAACACAATCCTTACGCCGCCTGCTGGCGGCTAGTGTGGCGCTGGGCGTGGTAGGCGCCAGCATGGTGGTGCAAGCCGGCGATATGGCCGCCGACGGACAGGACGCCTTCGATGAGAACTGCAGCGTTTGCCACAGCGTGATCGCGGGCAAGGTGAAAGTCGGTCCGCCGCTGGCCGGCGTGGTGGGGCGCCCCGCCGCGAGCGTCGCCGGCTACCCGTACTCCGAGGCCATGAAATCCAGCGGGGTCACCTGGACCCCCGAGACGCTGGAAGCCTATCTGGCCGGCCCCATGCGCATGATCCCGGGCATCAAGATGAGCTTCCCCGGCGAGCCGGACGCGCAGGTGCGGCTCGCGTTGGTGGAGTATCTGAAGACAGTCAAGTAAGCCGCGTCACCGCGGCCTCGCTCGAGGCCGCTGTGCAGGGGGCAAACGGAGAGTCGATAATGGCGGCCTGCCAAATCCAGTAGGCCTGCCATGATTCGACCGATTCTCCGCATGGGCGACCCGCGCCTGTTGCTCCGCTCCGAAGAAGTTGCCGACCCGCGCGACCCCGCCATTCGCGAGCTGGTCTCGGATATGTTCGAGACCATGCGCGCCGTCGATGGCGCCGGGCTCGCCGCGCCTCAAATCGGGGTGCCGCTGCGGGTGGTGATTTTTGGCTATCGCGATCAGGGCCAGACCAATCCGCGCTATCCGGATATGGAAGTCCCACCGGAAACCATCCTCATCAATCCCGAACTGACGCCGCTGGGCGAGGATCTGGACGAGGGCTGGGAAGGCTGCCTATCGGTGCCCGGCATGCGCGGCATGGTGCCGCGTCACCGCCGTCTGCGTTACTGCGGACTGGATCTCGACGGCAATCGGATCGAGCGTGAAGTCAGCGACTTCCACGCCCGCGTCGTGCAACACGAATGCGACCACCTGGACGGCGTGCTGTACCCGATGCGCATTCGCGACTTCCGCTACTTTGGCTACACCGAAGTGCTATTCCCGGACCTGCCCGCGAATGCCGACGACTAACGCGAGCGACCGATGATTCACAGCCCCCCTTCGGGTATCTTGCCGCCATGAATAACAAAACTGCCTTGAACGTACTGGGTGAGCCGCTGGCTTCCTGTTCCACCGAGCCCTTAACCGGCTTTTTTCGCGACGGCTGCTGCAATACCTCGGAAGAGGATCTGGGCAGTCATACGGTGTGCGTAGAACTCACGATCGAATTTCTGAGCTTCTCCCGCTCGCGCGGCAACGACCTCATGACGCCGCGCCCGGAGTACGGCTTTCTCGGCCTCAAACCCGGCGACCGCTGGTGTTTGTGCGCACCGCGCTGGCAAGAGGCTTACCGGGCCAACTGCGCGCCGCGAGTCTTTTTGCTCTCCACCCACGAAGGCGCGCTGGAGCACTGCGATCTGTCAGCCCTCAAGGCGCACGCCCGCGACCTCTGCTGAGCGGGGCGGCGCAAGCCGGCAACTTCTTCTCCTTCTCTGACCACTGGAATCATGCCCATGCATCAAAAACTTTTTTCGCACCCCGAACTGCTGCAAGAACAGCTGCAAGCCTTCATGGATGAACACATCTATCCCAATGAAGAGCGCTATCACCACCAGCTGAACAGCCTGCCCAACCGCTTCACCACCGTACCGCTGATGGAAGAACTGAAAGCGAAAGCGCGCGAAGCCGGCCTGTGGAATATGTTTATGCCGGCCGACCACGGCGGGCTCACCAACGTGCAGTACGCGCCGCTGGCCGAAATGATGGGCCGCGTGATGTGGTCGCCCGAGGCCTTCAACTGCAACGCGCCCGACACCGGCAACATGGAAGTCTTCATGAAGTACGGCACGCCGGAGCAGCAGGAGCGCTGGTTAAAGCCGCTGCTGGCCGGCGAGATTCGTTCGTCTTACTGCATGACCGAACCGGACGTGGCCTCATCCGACGCCACCAACGTGCAGACCTCAATCCTCCGCGACGGCGACGACTACGTGATCAACGGCCGCAAGTGGTTCATCACCAACGCCATGTACGAGCGCTGCGCGATTTTCATCGTGATGGGCAAGTCTGATCCCAACAATCCCAATCGCCACATTCAGCAGACCCAGATTCTGGTGCCCAAGCACACGCCGGGCGTCAACATCATTCGCCCGCTCACCACGCTCGGCTACGACGACGCGCCGATTGGTCACGCCGAAGTGGTGTTCGACAACGTGCGCGTGCCGGCCGAGAACATCCTGCTCGGCGAAGGCCGGGGTTTTGAGATTGCGCAGGGTCGGCTCGGGCCGGGTCGTCTGCACCACTGCATGCGCCTCATTGGCTGCGCGCAGCGGGCGCTGGAATATGCCTGCCGCCGCGCGGTGTCGCGCAGCACCTTCGGTCGCAAGCTGGCGGAACACCAGTCGGTGCGCGAAGACATCGCCAAATGCTTCGCCGAGATCGAACAGGCCCGTTTGCTCACCATGAAAACCGCCCAGCGCATGGATGAAGTGGGCGCGAAGAACGCCAAGGACTTCATCGCCGCGACCAAGATCACCGTGCCGTTGATGGCGCAAACCGTGATCGACCGCTGCATGCAAATCCACGGCGCCGGCGGCCTCACCAATGATTACTTCATGGCCGAAGCCTTCAACTACGCCCGCTGGTGCCGTCAGGCCGACGGTCCGGATCAGGTGCACATGATGGCGCTGGGCAAGGAAATCATCGCGCGCTACGCCGACTAGGCGCGGCGCTTATCACCACCACAACAAGCACAGAGGGGATCCGCATGGCCGGCATACTGGAAGGCAAAATTACACTCGTCACGGGTGGCAGCACCGGCATCGGCCGTGCGACCTCACTGATTCTGGCGCGCGAAGGCGCCACCGTTGTGATCGCTGATTTGCAGGATGAAGAAGGCGCCAACACGGTCGCGCTGATTCAGGCCGCCGGCGGCAAGGCCGAATATCACCACGTGGACGTGGCCGAACACGCCGCCGTCAACGCGCTGATGGGCCATATCGAAACCACCTACGGCGCGCTGGACGGCGCGTTCAACAACGCCGGCATCGAAGGCCCCACCGCCAAGGTGCTCGATTACACCGTTGAGCAATGGGAGCGCGTGCAACGCGTGAACCTCACCGGCGTGTTCGTGTGCATGAAGTGCGAAGTCGAGCTCATGACCAAACTCAATCGCGCGGGTTCGATTGTGAGCACGTCTTCCGCTGCGGGCCTCATCGGGATCCCGGGCGCTTCGAGCTACAACGCCTCCAAGCACGGCGTGATTGGTCTGACCAAAACCGTGGCGCTCGAATACGCCGCCCGCAATATCCGCGTGAACGCGGTGTGTCCGGGCTTTATCGAAACGCCGATGCTGAATCGCGTCACCGATGCCAGCGTCAAAATTCGTGAGCAGATGATTCGCACCGTGCCGATGAAGCGCGTGGCGCAGCCGTCTGAAATCGGCGAAGCGGTGGCCTGGCTGCTGAGCGAGCGGTCGAGCTATGTGACCGGCGTTGCCTTGCCTGTGGATGGCGGCTGGGTCGCGATGTAAG
>CANFVX010000218.1 GCA_947450495.1 Gammaproteobacteria bacterium | reverse complement strand
CGTCCAATATCACGCCGCCGCCATCCTGTAGGCCAAGCTTGGCCAAGGTGGCCGGCGACACGCGGGCCCAGTCGTCTGCCCGTTGCGGCATCTGCTGTAGGGAGGCGGCGCGGCGGACCAATGAGTCGACGGCGTAGAGCGGCAGCGAGGTATACAGTTCGAGACCGGAGTCGCTGCTAGTGCCCGTGGACTGCACGCTGCGCTCGGCCGACGCGGCCACTGGCAAATGTTTGGCGAGCGCGGCGAGTTCATTTGCGACTTCGGCGTATTGCACGGCGTCGAAGCCATCGAGCCCCAGCTGCTCGCCGAGCACGCGAAGCACTTTCCACGCAGGTCGCGCGTCGCCGGGGGCCTTCACGGCGGCCGCGAAGCTTTGCCATACGCCGAGGGCATTCACGAAAGTGCCTTCGTTCTCGGCGTGGGCGGCAATGGGGAGCAAAACGGTGGCAACGGCCTCTAGCGCAGGCGTTACGAATGAGGTGAGCGCGAGCACGAACTGCGCCTGACTGAGTGCGGCGGTGGCACGCGCCGGCTGGGCAACATCGAGTTCAGGTTCAAATCCCAGCAACACATAAGCCGGCAGCGCTTGCGACCACTGGGCGGCGACATGGGCGCCACTGCGGGTGAGCGCGGCAGCGGCCGGACCGCGATGCGGCACTGCGCCGGCAAGCCAGGCGCCCGCGCTGTTGGCACCTGCGGTGAGCGTGCCCAGTTGGCTGTTGGTGGTCTGTGCGAGATGGCCGGCGAGCGCCAGCAACTGGCTGCGCGCGGGGTGACGTTCAATATCGCCCGCGCAGACGATGAAACTATTGGGTGCGTTCTTCAGCGCGTCGGCCCATGCGCGGTGAACGCTGTCGGCGACAAAGCCTTGGAGTGCGCTTTGGCCTGCCGCTTCGGCGGCGGCCTGCGTCAAACCGCCAAGTGCGGTGACGTAAGCGCTGGGCCGGGATTGAATCCGCCCTGCGAGGTCGAAATTGTATTCATCGGCGAGGGCGTCGAGCACAAACACTTTGGCGCCGCGGAGCGCTGCCTGACGGATGCGATGGTGAACTAGCGGTTGGTCGTGGCGCGGGTAACCGCCAAGCACCAGCACCGCATCGGCTTGCGCCAGCGCGGCCAGCGTGAAGCCCAGACCCGGCGCGGCAGGTTCCTGAGCATCGCTGCTGAAATCAATCTGGCGGAGGCGATGGTCAACATTGTTGCTACCAAGCCCACGAACGAGACGCTGCAGGAGGAAAAATTCTTCGTTGGTGCTCGACGGCGAGGCCAGCGCACCCAGATTTTCGCCGTGGGCAGCAAGGCCGTCGCGCGCGGCGGCAAACGCCGTTTCCCAATCGCAGTCCTGCCACAGGCCGTCGCGTTTCACGCGCGGGGTGAGCAGGCGCTGTTCGTGGCGCAAACCCTGATAGCTGAAACGGTCGCGGTCGCTGATCCAAGTTTGGTTCAGCTCTTCGTTCTCGGCCGGCACGATGCGCTTCACCACCTGCCCCTTGATATGGGCGTTGAGGTTGGAGCCAAGGCAGTCGTGCGGGGCGATGGTCGGCCGCTGCTGGAGTTCCCAGGCGCGGGCCGAGTAGCGATAAGGCTTGGAGGTGAGCGCGCCCACCGGGCAAAGGTCGATCACGTTGCCGGAGAGCTCGGAGGTCATCGCCTGTTCGACGTAGGTGCCGATTTCCATATGCTCGCCGCGGCCAGTGGCGCCGAGTTCGCGCAGGCCCGCGACTTCTTCGCCAAAGCGCACGCAACGCGTGCAGTGAATGCAGCGAGTCATGTCCGTCTGAACGAGAGGGCCGATGTTCTTGTCGCGCACCACGCGCTTGCGTTCAACGTACTGCGAGACGTCGCTGCCGTAGCCCAGCGCCAGATCTTGCAGTTCGCACTCGCCGCCCTGATCGCAGATCGGACAGTCGAGCGGGTGGTTGATCAGCAGGAACTCCATGGTGGCCTTCTGCCCCGAGACCGCCTTGTCGGACTTGGTGAAGACTTTCATGCCTTCCATCACCGGCGTCGCGCAGGCCGGTGCGGGTTTGGGCGCTCGCTCGACTTCTACCAAACACATGCGGCAGTTGGCGGCGATGCTCAACTTCGGGTGGTAGCAGAACCGCGGGATATAGATGCCAGCGGCGTCGGTGACCTCGATCAGCATCTGCCCTTTGCGGGCCTGCAGGGCCTGACCGTCGACTTCGATGTTGACCGTATCTTCACTCATGCCGGATGTGCTCTCAGGCCGCGGACGAGTGCTTGGCAAACATGCTGCACCCGTGCTCGATGTAGTGTTCAAATTCTTCGCGGAACTGCTTGACGAAACTGCGCACCGGCATCGCCGCGGCGTCGCCAAGCGCGCAAATCGTGCGGCCTTCCATTTTGGACGCCACGTTGTCCAGACGCGCCAGATCTTCCAGCTTGCCCTGCCCGTTCACGATGCGGGTCAGCATGCGATAAAGCCAGCCCGTGCCTTCACGGCAAGGGGTGCACTGTCCGCAGGATTCCGAGTAATAAAACCGGGAAATGCGCTGCAGGGCTTTGACCATGTCGGTGGTGTCGTCCATCACGATGACGGCACCCGAACCCAGCATGGAACCCGCCTTGCTGATCGAGTCGTAATCCATGTCGAGGCCCATCATGACCTCGCCCTTTAACACCGGCACCGAGGAGCCGCCGGGAATCACGGCCTTGAGCGGTCGACCATCGCGCATGCCACCCGCCAGTTCCAGCAGCTTGCTGAAGGGCGTGCCCAGCGGGACTTCGAAATTGCCGGGGCGCGCCACGTGGCCGCTGACCGAGAAAATTTTGGTGCCGAAGTTGTTGGGCTTGCCGAGGCTGGTAAACCACTCCGCGCCGTTGCGCAGGATGGTAGGCACGGAGGCCAGAGATTCGGTGTTATTGATGGTGGTGGGCTGGCCGTAAAGCCCGAAGCTCGCCGGGAACGGCGGCTTGAATCGGGGTTGGCCTTTCTTGCCTTCCAGCGATTCGAGCAAGGCGGTTTCTTCGCCGCAGATGTAAGCGCCGGCGCCAAGATGGTCGTAGAGGTTGAATTCGACGCCCGAGCCCAGAATGTTATGGCCCAGATAACCGGCGGCGTAGGCTTCTTTCAGCGCGCCGACAAAGTGCGCGTATGGTTCGTCCATGAATTCGCCGCGCATGTAGTTGTAACCGGCGGTGGCGCCGATTGCATAGCCGGCGATGGCCATGCCTTCCACCAGCGCATGCGGGTTGAAGCGGAGAATGTCGCGGTCCTTGCAAGTGCCAGGCTCCGATTCGTCGGAGTTGCACACCACGTATTTCTGCACGCCCGGGGTTTTAGGCATGAAGCTCCACTTCACCCCGGTCGGAAATCCGGCACCGCCGCGGCCACGCAGACCCGCTGATTTAACCTGCTCAATCACATCGGCCGGCGGGATCTGCTCGCGCAGAATGCGTTCCCACACGGTGTACCCGCCCAACTTGCGATAGGTTTCCATCGACCACGGCTGGTCGTGGCCCAGCGTGGCATAGCAGGTGAGGTTTAGCGGGATATCGCTCATGTCAGTGCGTCCAGAATCTCGTCAATTTTGGCCGGCGTCAGCTGCTCGTGGTAGACGTGGTCAACCATCATCATCGGCGCGCCACAGCAGGCCGCGAGACATTCCTCTTCGGGCTTGAGGTAGATGCGCCCGTCGGGCGTGGTCTCACCGGTCTTGGTGCCCAGTTTGCGCTCGATGTAGGCGACGACGTCGTCGCTGCCCCGGAGCATGCAGGAGATATTGGTGCAGATGGACACGCTATGGCGGCCGACCGGCTTGGTCTCGAACATCGAGTAGAAGCTTGCCACTTCGTACACGGCAATTTTGGGCAGGCCCAGATAGTCCGCGACGGCGTCCATCAGTGGCGTGGTTAAAAAGCCATTGTTCTCGTGCTGCGCCTCGCGCAGGGCCGCAAGCAAAGCGGACTGCTTGCGCTCGGGTGGGTACTTCGCGACCCACTCGTCGATCACGTGGCGCGCATGGTCTGAGAGTAAGGAGTGCTGGTCGCTGTTCATCACGATTGAGTCTGTTAGCGGTCGATTTCGCCGAACACGATATCCATCGTGCCGATAATAGCCACCACGTCGGCAAGCATGTGCCCGGTGGCCAGTTCATTCATGGCCGCGAGGTGCGCAAATCCCGGCGCCCGCGCTTTCAGTCGATACGGTTTGTTCGCCCCGTCCGACACCAGATACACCCCGAACTCGCCCTTCGGATGCTCCACGGCGGCATAGGCTTCGCCGGCGGGCACGCAATAGCCTTCGGTGAACAATTTGAAATGGTGGATCAGAGACTCCATGTCGCCCTTCATGTCGCCCCGATTCGGTGGCGTGAGTTTGTGATCGTTCAGCATCACCGGGCCGGGGTTAGCTCTCAGCCACGTTACGCACTGGCTGATGATGCGGGCGGACTGACGCATTTCTTCCACGCGCACCAGATAGCGGTCGTAGCAGTCGCCGTTAACGCCTACCGGGATGTCGAAGTCCATGTCGGCATAAACTTCGTAAGGCTGTTTCTTGCGGAGATCCCAGGCGATGCCGGAGCCGCGCAGCATTGGGCCAGTAAAGCCTAGCGCCTGCGCGCGTTCGGGCGTAACGATGCCGATATCGACCGTGCGCTGCTTCCAGATGCGGTTATCGGTGAGCAGGGTTTCGTATTCGTCGACGCAGGCCGGGAAACGATTGGCGAAGTCTTCGATGAAATCGAGCATCGAGCCCTGGCGGTTCGCGTTGAGGAGTTTGATTTCCTTTTCGCCGCGCCACTTCGACGGTTCGTACTGCGGCATCCGGTCCGGCAGATCGCGATAAACCCCGCCCGGCCGGTAATACGTGGCATGCATCCGGGTGCCGGAGACCGCTTCGTAGCAGTCCATCAGGTCTTCGCGCTCACGGAAGCAGTAAAGGAAGATGGTCATGGCGCCAATGTCGAGGCCATGCGCACCCAGCCACATCAGGTGGTTCAGGATGCGGGTGATTTCATCGAACATCACCCGGATGTACTGCGCCCGCACCGGTGGCGTGATGCCGAGCAGACGCTCGATGGCCATCACATAGGCGTGCTCGTTGCACATCATGGACACGTAATCGAGACGGTCCATGTAACCAATGCTTTGGTTGAACGGTTTGGATTCGGCGAGTTTCTCGGTACCCCGATGCAGCAGGCCAATGTGCGGGTCGGCCCGTTCGATCACTTCGCCGTCCATCTCCAGCACCAGACGCAACACGCCGTGTGCAGCCGGATGCTGAGGCCCGAAGTTGAGGGTCATATTGCGAATTTCTGGCATACCGGCGCGCTCTTAATGACCCTTGATGACGTCGCTGCGAATGACGCGCGGTACCAGTGTGCGGTTTTCGATCGAAACCGGCTGGTACACCACGCGCTGCTTCTCGGCGTCGTAGCGAACTTCGACGTAGCCTTCCAACGGGAAATCCTTGCGGAACGGATGCCCGATGAAGCCATAGTCAGTGAGGATGCGGCGAAGGTCCGGGTGCCCTTCAAACAGGATGCCGAAAAGATCGAAGGCTTCGCGCTCGTACCAGTCGGCCGAGGGCCAGACTTCGGTCACGGTCGGCAAGCGCGGCGGCTCTTCTGACAGCCAGGCTTTCACCCGCAAGCGCAGGTTGTGCACCGTAGAAAGCAGGTGATAAACCGCGGCAAAACGCGCTGGGTGGTCGCCATTGGTGTGGGCTTCGCTGGCTTTACTGACGCCGCGGCTGAAACCTGCCGCGGTCGCGTTCTGCGTCTGCCAGTCGGCCTGACCGTAGGTTTGATAGTCCACGCCCGATACGTCGAGCAAGAGTTTGAACAGCAGTTGCGGCGCGTCGCGGAGGATAAGACCCACCCGCGCAATCTCGGTGGACGGCACGGTGGCCGTTAGTTCGCCGCGCTCGACGCGGAGCTCCAACAGGGCGTCGCCGAGGAGTTCGCGCAACAGCGCGCTCAGGGATTCAGCTTTGGCGTCGGACATCACGGTGCGGTTATCCCATGCGGCTGATGGTGTTGGTGCGCTTGATCTTGGCCTGCAACTGCACGATGCCGTACAGCAGGGCCTCCGCCGTCGGCGGGCAACCGGGGACATAGACGTCTACCGGCACGATGCGGTCGCAACCGCGCGTGACCGCGTAGGAATAATGGTAATAGCCCCCGCCGT
>CANFVX010000217.1 GCA_947450495.1 Gammaproteobacteria bacterium | reverse complement strand
GGCGGCGCGGTGGCGTTTTACTTCGCCTACGACAATCGCGAGCTGGTGGAACGCCTGTTCATTCTCGACATGGTGCCGGGCATTCTGCGCGCCGGCGAGGCGGTGCCGCTGGAGTTCGCGCTCAAGATCAACCACGTGTTTTTTCACGGAGGGAATCCGGACTGGGCCGCGATGCTGGTCAGCCAGAATGTGGACGCCTATCTGCGCCGCTTCCTCACCACGCTCGATTTCAACTACAGCCCCGCGGTGTTCTCCGAAGAGGACATCGCCGAATACGTGCGCGTGAATTCCCTGCCCGGCGCCATCCGCGCGGGCTTCCAGTGGTATGCCGCCGGCCTGCGGCAGGACACGGTGGATCTCGCGAACGCCACCGACAAACTCACCATCCCCGTGCTGGCCTATGGCGGTGACACGTTTCTGGGCGACATCCGCCCCTACTGGCAAACGGTGGCCACCAACGTGCAAGGTGGCTCCGTGCCGGAGTGCGGGCACTTCATCGCCGAAGAGCAGCCCGAGTTCGTGATCCGCGAGGCCTTAAAGTTCTTCGCCCCGCTGAGCCCGTAGCCAAGCCTTAAGCTTTATGCAGATTCCCGCGACCCGCCCGAAGGCCCACGCCAGGCTCGCCGCCCTGGCGCAGGCGCAAGACTGGCCCGAGGCGCTGCGCTTTGCGCGGGCGATGCTGAAGCGCTGGCCGGGGGATTTGGGAGGGCTGGAGCTCGCGGCCGTCGCGGCGATGCGTCTTGGGCAGCCGGCTGACGCGGCGAAGTTCTACAAACAACTCTGCCTGGTACAACCTGCACTCGGCGAATTACAGACCGCCTACGCGGATGCTTTGATGGCGTCTGGCGATTTGGTCGGCGCACAAGCAGTGCTGACGCGACGCCTCGCTAAAGGCCCCGGCGACGCTAAAGCCCAATTTCTGCTCGGACGCGTGCAGGCTTGTCGTGGATTGATAGCGGAAAGCGTCGCGGCGTTTCGACTTGCCGCCCAGCTCCAGCCCGATTTAGTCGAAGCTTGGTACCAGTTAGGCGTGGTCTGCGAGCTGGGTCGGCAATTGGACGAGGCTGAATTTGCGCTCGCGCAGGCTGTCGCGCTCAGACCGCAGTGGGTGGCTGCTTTGAGCGGTATGGCCAGTGTGCTGCTTAATCTTCAGCGTCCTGCCGAAGCGCTTGGGTGGGCTGAACGAGCGCTTGCGCTTGCGCCAGAGTTTGAGGAAGCCCGCCTCAACCTCGGTTGCGCGTTGCAGGGTCTGGGGCGTTACACCGAGGCCTTGCCAGTTTACCGGGAGTTGGGGCTTAAACTCGAGTCGATCTCCGGCATTCGGGCGGCCTTCAATGCCGGCACAATTTGTAGCGACATCGGGCGCGAAGGGGAAGCCTTGCAGTGGTTTGAACAGGTGCTTACGCATCGGCCAGATTACGGCCGGGCGAGGTTTGCGCGAGGACTAATTTACTTGGGTAACGGGCAGCTCGCTGAAGGCTGGGCAGACTACGAGGCACGGCTCCAAGCCGAAATGGGCGAGCATCAGACCTCCACTGAGCCGTTTCCCTTGTGGACCGACCAGTCGCTGGAAGGCAAGCATCTGCTGGTCTGCGCCGAGCAGGGCTTTGGCGATCTGCTTCAGTTCTGTCGTTTTATCTCGCAGCTGCGCTCGCTTGGTACTGCTTCGATCGGGCTGCGGTGCGCGCAATCGGTGGCGCGCCTGTTGGCATCGTTGCCCGATGTCGACCAGATTGTGACCTCACTCTCTATTCACGCTGCACTTGAGTGGGATTACGCAGTACCAGTGATGAGTCTGCCGCACCGCGTGGGCCTCACCGCGCTCTCTGAACTTGACGGAAGCGCTTACCTGCAGCCGTCCGGTGAGGCCGTTAGTCATTGGCGTGACCGCCTCGCAGGGCGCGCTCTTGGAGTGGTCTGGCGCGGTAACTCCGGGCATTACAACGATCGCCACCGTTCGTTGCCCAGCCCTGAGATTCTGGCGCCGCTGGCTGCTGTGCCAGACTTCATCTGGGTGAGTCTGCAACGTGATGCCCGCCAGGACGAGCTAGCCGCCGCCGCTGTCGCTGGCTTACCCCTGTTCAACCCCGCCGCCGAGCTCACCGACTTTGCCGACACCGCAGGCCTCGTCTGCGCGCTCGATCTCGTGATTACCGTGGACACCGCAGTGGCGCATCTGGCCGGGGCGCTGGGCCGTCCGTGCTGGGTGCTGCTGCCGTTTGTGGGCTGCGACTGGCGCTGGCTGAAAGACCGGGACGATTCCCCGTGGTACGACTCCGTGCGACTTTATCGCCAGCCGCAAGAGGGTGATTGGGCGAGTGTGATCGCCGCCGTAAAACGGGATCTGGCGGCACTCGGCTAGTGCTCTCGGCTAGCGCACCACCCGTGATTAACGGGTTTTAATCGCGCTGCCGCAAAAAGGTGATCCGCCGTGCGAAGCGGTGCGTAAAACAGAGCAACTGGCGTTGTCTCTCCCCTCCCTGCTCCTACTTTTTTTAACGCCAGCCGGCGGCCGCAGTTTCTGCGGGCCGCCTTTTTTTTGTCCGGATTTCAGCTTTGGCCGGGCCTTCAGGCCCGCTCGATGTCGAGCGTGGTCACGCGCCGGAGTTCGCGTCGGTGGTGTTTGTCGTCGAAAGGCCGCGCGCGGTGCATGGTGGTGCGGTTGTCCCAAATCACGAGGTCGCGGTCCTGCCACACGTGGCGATACACGAAGGGCGCGGCGGTGGCGTGGGTCATGAGATCACGCAGCAGCAGCCGACCTTCGGCCACCGGCATCTCCAGCAGATGCGAGGCATGGGCGGCCAGATACAGCGCGCGCCGGCCGGTGACCTTGGAGTAGCGGACCAGCGGCTGCGGGTTGCCGTGCAAGCGCTCGCGTTCCTCGGCAGAAAAGCTGAAGCCCAGAATTTCCCGCGAATGCGCAATGGAGTGATGCGCGGTGAGCGGCAGCAGGCGGGCCTGTTCCGTAGGCGATAGCGCGTCCCACGCGGCGCGGGTATCGGCGAATTCGGTATCCGCCGGCACCGGCGGAATCACCCGCGCCGACAACAAGGAATAACGCCCCGGCGGGTTTTCGAACGACGCGTCGGTGTGCCACAGCTGGTTGGCAAGGCCGTAAACGCGGCGGCGGTCGGAGGAATCCAGCGGGTCGCCGTTCTCGTCCACGTTGGAAATGTCGGTCAGCGCTTCATTGCCCAGACGGCTTTGGGTGAGCGCGGAGATGCCGGTTTTGGTATGCAGGTTGCCGTCCCAGGCCTGGGCGAATGCGAGCTGCTCGGCGTCGGTCAAAGGCTGCTCACGAAATACCAGCACGCCGTAGCGGTCCATGGCGGCGTGCAGCGCGGTGAGCGTGGCCTCGTCCTGCGCTTGCCGCAGATCCACGCCGCGCGCTTCCGCCACAAACGTGGGGTGGAGCGGGATGAATTCCAGCGTGCTCACGGCGGGCCTCAGCCGTGGGCCCGCATAAGGTCGCGGGCGATGACCAGACGCTGGATTTGCGAGGTGCCTTCGTAGATTTGCAGCAGCTTGGCGTCGCGCATCAGTTTCTCCACGATGAAATCCTGGGTGTAGCCATAGCCGCCAAAGACCTGCACGGCGTCGGTGGTGGCCTTCATCGCCGCATCCCCGCCGAAGGCCTTGGCGCAGGCGCTGTGGCTGCCGCGCAAATTACCGGCGTCGACTTCGAGCGCGGCGTTGAGCGTGAGCAGGCGCGTGGCCTGATAGGCGATTTCCATGTCGGCCAGCATCGCCGCCACCATCTGATGATTGATGATCGGCTCGCCAAAGGCCTTGCGCTGCATCGCATAAGCCACCGCTTCGTCGCGCGCGCGGCGAATCACGCCCGCCGCGCCGGCCGCGATCCAGGGCCGCGAGCGATCGAAGGTGGCCATCGCCAGCCGGAAGCCGTGCTCCGGCCCGGCCATCAAATTGGCCACCGGCACTTCCACGTCTTCAAACACCACGTCGCCCGTGTGCGAGCAGCGTTGGCCCAGTTTCTTGATGAGGCTTTCCCAGCGCAGGCCGGGCGTGCCGGCATCGACCACCAGCGCGCTGATGCCGTGATGCCCCTTGCTGCCCTGCTCGCGGGCGAACACGACGTAAAAATCGGCGACGTCGGCGTTGGTAATCCAGCGCTTGCGGCCGTTGAGGATGAGGGTGTCGCCGCGCCGCTCGTAGCGGGTGCTCATATTGGCGACATCAGAACCCGCATCGGGTTCGGAGCAGGCGAAGGCGGCGTAGGCGGGTTCGCTCATCAGCCGGCCGAGATATTTTTTGCGTACCGCCTCGTTGCTGCACATTTGCAGCGGCAGGCCGGCGAGGCTGTTGGCCACCGCCGATGTGCCGATGCCAAGGCAGCCGTAGTTCAGTTCTTCCAGCACCAGCACGTGGTCGTGGCAGGACAGCGCCGGCCCGCCCACGGCTTCCGGAAACTCCAGATTCACCAGACCCTGCGCCCACAGTTCGCGCAGGATTTCGTGCGGAAACGCCCCGCTCTGGTCCAGCGTTTGATCGAGCTTGGTGTCGATGATGCGCTCACGCACAAAGCGTCGCGCGGCCTCGGTGATCAGGGTCTGTTGCTCATTCAGCATGGGAACTCCAATGGCGGCCAGAAGCAGAGGAGCCGCATTGTGCCACCGCTGGGGGCCTGCCCGGCACTGGCGCGTCCGTTGCGCGAGGCGCCAAAGTGTGGTCAGTTTCCGTCCGACCGCTCACATCAAATCAAGATCAGGGGAGAGACTTATGTATCCAGCCAGATTCGGCGTGTTCCTGCTGCCCAACACCATGCAGGAAGCGATCGACGGCGCGAAGCGCGCCGAGGCCGACGGTTTTTACTCGGCATCCGTCAACGACCATTTCTATTCGCCGCTGGGCAATCCGCAGACCCCGCAAATGGAGTGCTTCACCACGCTCACCGCGATGGCCTGCCACACCAGCAAAATCAAACTCGTCCCGGCCGTTGCGGCGGCGTCTTTCCGCACCCCGCCGCTACTCGCCAAGATCGCCACCTCGCTGGACCACGCGAGCAACGGCCGCCTCATTCTCGGCCTCGGCGCCGGCTGGCAGGACAAGGAATATCTCACCCACGGCTATCCGTTCCCGCCGACTTCGGTGCGTCTGGAGCAGCTGGACGAATGCATCCAGATCCTCAAAGCCATGTGGACGCAGGAAGTGCCGGGCTTCAAGGGCAAGCACTTCGAAGTGCGTGAGGCCTACAACAATCCGCGCTCCATCCAGAAGCCGTATCCGCCGATCATGCTGGGCGGCTCGGGCACCAAGCTGCTCAAAATCGCCGCGCGCGAAGCCACCGTGCTGAACATCATCCCGCCGACCGGCAACGGCAAAGACTTCGTGAACGATCCGGTGGCCACCGTGAAGTTCGACACCCCCACGCTGAAGAGCCGCATCGCGCTGCTGCATCAGTTCATGCGTGAAGGCGGCCGCGACCCGTCCGAGATGGAGCTGGGCGGTCTGTTGTTGCTGGGCATGTCCCGCGACAAGAACGATCAGGGTCTGCGCGATATGGCCAAGGGCCTCGGCTTTCCCGACTACGAAACCGCGCAGAACGCGCCGGTGGCGCTGCTCGGCACGCCGGACGAAGTGAAGCGCGAGATCGCCCATCGCATCAAGGACACCGGCGTGACCTACTTCATCATGGTGGTGGCGAACGAACTCACCAACGAGTTGTTCGTGAAGGAAGTGATGCCGGAGTTTGCGTAAGGCCAGGGCGAGCGGCGCCAGTCGCTCGATGCCCGAATGAAGTAGCCGCATGCAAAGCCCGTTCGCCCTTCGCTGGTCGAATGATGAACGGGCCACCGCAATCGCCACGCCTCGCGCTTCGACAAGCTCAGCGCGAACGGGGGTGCCGGGCCCAAGCGCCGTTCGTTCTGAGCCCTCGAAAACGCTAGCACCAAGCCCAAACCCCGTTCGTTCTGAGCCTGTCGAAAACGCCAGCATCAAGCCCAAACCCCGTTCGTTCTGAGCCTGTCGAAGAATGAGCTTGTCGAAGAATGAACGGGCCACCGCAATCGCCACGCCTCGCGCTTCGACAAGCTCAGCGCGAACGGGGTGCCGGGCCCAACCCCCGCTCGTTCTGCGCCCTCGAAAACGCTAGCACCAAGCCCAAACCCCGTTCGTTCTGAGCCCTCGAAAACGCTAGCACCAAGCCCAAACCCCGTTCGTTCTGAGC
>CANFVX010000216.1 GCA_947450495.1 Gammaproteobacteria bacterium | reverse complement strand
TCGGCATTCGCGATGCCGCGCGGCATGCGCACCCTCAGCATGAAATGCCCGGGCGTCTGCTTGCGCAGAAAAATGCCCCACCACTTCAGGCGATCGATGTCGTCATCCGTCAGGGATTCAAGGCCCTGGGCCACGAAGCGGTCGAGGTCTTCGCCCACCCGTAGCCCGTCTTTATCTGCTTTGAGCTGTTCGATGCGATTCATAGCCAAGGGCAAAGCAATAAGCGAACCCGCAGCCGTGAAGTCCCAAAAAGCCGAGCAGGAAACGCCATCCGCAAACCCTTGGTGCCCGTTGTTTGAGCACGCGCGCAGACGCCCCGGCACAGGACTGGTGCGCAGACCGTCCGCCGGACAAATTTGGGTACACTCCGGCGCATAACCACAAACGAGGCGCAGCGAGATGAAGATAGGCGTTTTTTCGATCCTGCCCGACGTCGCCGCCGACCCGGCCATCGTCGCCAAACATGCCGAGGACCTTGGCTTCTCAAGCTACTGGGTACCGGACCACATCATCCTGCCGGTGACCTACAGCACGCCTTATCCCGGCAATCCCGGCACCGGGCCCGATCCGGATTACCTCTGGCAGATGCCAGATCCCATGATTGCGCTGATGCGCGCCGCCACCGCGACTTCCACGATCGAAGTCGGGACCGGCGTGCTGCTGGTGCCGGAACGCCATCCGCTGCATCTGGCGAAGGAAATCGCCTCGGTCGATGCCTATAGCAACGGCCGCTTTCACTTCGGCATCGGCGCCGGCTGGAACAAGGAAGAATCCGAAATTCTGGGCGGCGACTTCGAGCATCGCTGGTCACAGGTGAAAGAAGCCATCGCCGTCATGAAGGCCTGCTGGACGCAGGAGCAGGCCGGCCATCAGGGCCGCTACTACCAGTTCCCGCCCGTGCGCTGTTACCCCAAACCGGTGCAACAACCGCATCCGCCGGTGTATCTGGGCGGCATCATGTTTGGCGATGAATGGGCGAAGCGGGTGTTCAAGCGCATCGTTGAATGGGGCGACGGCTGGCTGCCGGTGATACGCGCGGTGTCGCAACTGACCGACGGCATCGATCAGTTGCACCGCCTGTGCGCGGAAGCCGGGCGCGACCCGGCCTCGATCCGCATCACGGTTTTTGGTGCCGACGGCCAGTGGCGCAAGCGGGCGCAGATGGAAACCCTGTTCGCCGCTGGCGCCGGCCACGTCACGCTGTGGCTGCAAGGCCGGACGGCGGACGACATGCGCCACGAACTCGACGCGCTGGCGGCGGAGCTGTTCACGGATTGACTTATAGCGCGCTCTAAAAATAGAGTGCGCTCCATGTCACTGCGCGCCCGCCAGCTTGATGCCCGCCGCCATCGCATTCTCGATGCGGCGGCGCTGTTGATCCGGCAAACCGGCGGCACGGATTTTTCGATGCGCTCGCTGGCGGAGGCGGCGGAAACCAGCCCCGCCACGCCCTACAACCTGTTCACCTCCAAAGACGGCCTGCTGTACGCGCTGTTATCGCGCTCGCTGGATGAGATCACCGCGAAAGGCCTCAACTTCAAAGCCCGCGACCCGTTGGAGCGCGCGCTGGAAGCGGCGCTCGGGGCCGCCGACATCTTTCTTGGCGACCCTGGCTTTATGCGCCCGCTCTACCAGTTCTTGCTGGGCGTGGTAGACCCGATTCATCGCCCTAAATTTATCGAGCGCTCGCTGGCCTACTGGCGAGCGGCGCTGGCCAGCGCCGAGGCCGAACATCTGCTGGACGGCGCGGTCGCCCGCGAGACGCTGGAATACGCGCTGATGGCGCAGTTCATGGGCGTACTCGATTTCTGGATCCACGACGACATCGACGCCGACGGCTTCCGCAGCCGGGTGTTGCACGGCACCGTGCTGTTGCTGCTACCGCTGGCCAGCGAGACCCAGCGCACGCGCCTGTTACGCCGGCTGAGCGCGCCGGCAGAATCCAAAAGCATCAGCGCTAAAGCCGCGGTGGTGCCGATGAAGCCGCCAATAAAAAAACCACGAGGGGAGCCAAGCGAATGAATACCGGGTACATGTTGATGATGGCCAATCTGCACGAAGGCATGAGCGACGCGGAGATGATCCGCCAGGAAATGCGCATCGCAGAAATGGCCGAAGAGGTGGGCTACGACGCGATCTGGTGCGCGGAACATCACTTCGAGACCTATTCCATCGCCGTCGACAACATCCAGATCCTCACCTGGCTCGCCGCGCGCACCAAAAACATCAAGCTCGGCAGCGCGGCGCTCATCCTGCCCTGGTGGACCCAACCCATCCGGCTGGTGGAGAAAATCACCACCATCGACGCCATGTGCAACGGGCGCTATCTCATCGGCTTCGGCCGCGGCCTGTCGCGCAACGAGTTCGAGTCCTTCGGCATTCCTATGGACCAAACCCGCTCGCGCTTCGACGAATCGGCCAAGATGATCGTCAACGCGCTCGACACGGGCTTTATTGAAGGCAACGGCCCGCACTTCCCGCAGAAGCGCACGGAAATCAAACCCGCGCCGCTGCAAAGCGCCAAAGACCGCCTGTACGCGGTGGCGATGTCGCCCGAATCGGCCGAAGTCGTAGGCAATCTGGGCGCACGCATGATGTGCTTCGTGCAGTTCTCCATGGACAAGCACCTGCCCAACTTCGAGATCTATCGCGCCGCGCATCTCAAAACGCATGGCGTGAAAGCGCCGGCGCCGCTGCTGCTCGATTTCTGTTACTGCAACCAGGATGCGGCGAAGGCCGAAGCGCTGGCGCGTAAACATCTGGCCGTGAATTACCTGTCGATTCTCCAGCACTATGAGTTCATGGCGGACTACCACAAGGACATCAAAGGCTACGAGGCCTACGGTCACGCGGCGGAGTTCCTCAACGCCATCGGACTCGATGGCGCGGTGGAGGATTACATTTCGCATCAGGTATGGGGCACGCCCCAGCAGATTCTGGACCGACTGGAAGCCCGACGGGCAATCATTGGCCACTACGAGTGGAACTCGATCGTGAGCTACGGCGGGCTGCCGTTTGCTGAAGTAGAGGCCAGCATGCGGCTCATTGGTAAGGAAGTCCTGCCGGTGCTGAAGCAGTGGCGTGACGACAGCGACAGCGCGCCCGCCAGCGCTGCCGCCTGAGCGCGCCGCCATGACGGTCAACGCGCCGGTCGCGCCGGCGTCGCTCGACTTGATGTCGCTGGAAGCGGTAAGCGACCCCCACGGCTACTTCGCGCAGCTGCGCGAAAGTCAGCCCGTGTACTGGGATCCGCGCTATCGCTCATGGCTCATCACCAGCCATCGCCATGTGGCGGAGGCCTTGCGCGACCCGCGCTTCTCCTCCGACCGCATCGAACCTTACATCCGTAAAAAGTTGTCTGGCCCGGACACCGATCCACTGGTGCGCCAGGCCTTCGAAGTCTTAAGCGGTTGGATGGTGTTCAAGGAAGAACCCGACCACACGCGCCTGCGCCGGCTGTGCATGCAGGCCTTCACGCCGCAGTCCATCGCCAAGCTCCGCGCGCGGGCGGAAAGCCTCACCGCCGAGTTGCTGGACGCGGTGCGCACGCCCGGTGAGTTCGACCTGATCGCGAGCGTGGCCGCGCCGCTGCCCTCCATCGTCATTGCCGAAATGCTGGGCGTGCCGGTGGAAGACCGGCTGGACTTTGAGCAGTGGACGGCCAAGGTCTCGCCGCTGGTGTCGACCGGGCTGGACGATCCCACGCGCTATGGCAGCGTGGCTGAGGGCATGGCCTCGCTGGTCGCCTACTTTGGGCAGCTGTTCAAACGCTACACCGAGCAACCCGAAGACAACCTCATTACCGCCCTGCTTCGCGCGCGCGAGCAGGACGATGCCTTGTCCGAAGCGGAACTCATGGCCACCTGCACGCTGATGCTGTTTGGCGGTCACGAAACCACCGCCAACTTCATCGCCAACGGCGTGCTGGCGCTGCTGCGTCATCCGGCGCAACTGGCGGCGATGCGCGAAGACCGGGTGGACATCAAACTCGCGCTGGAAGAGTTCATGCGTTACGACGGCCCCGGCAAAACGGTGGTCCGCGTGGCGCGCGAAGACTTCGAGTTTGAAGGCCAACACATCCGTCAGGGCCAGCGCTTGTTTTTAATCTTGTCGGTCGCCAACCGCGACCCGCTGGCGTTCGAGGATGCCGAACAACTCAAACTCGATCGTCCGCAGAGCCGGCACGTCGGCTTTGGTTTTGGCACGCATTTCTGTCTGGGCGCGCCGCTGGCGCGGCTCGAAGCGGGGATCGCCATTCCGGCGATCGTCAAACGGTGGCCTGATCTGGCGCTGGCGCCGGGGCCCTTGCAGTGGCTGCCGTTTCTGGGCACGCGCGGGATGCGGGAACTGCGCCTGCGCACCGGCTGAACATTCAGGAATCGTCACGACCAGTCCGGCCATGACCGGCTGGCAATCAAAAAAAAGCAGAGGGGAGCACAGCATGAGTACATTCAGACGGGTGGCCACCGGCCACCGCAGCGACGGGCGTTCGATCATTGCCAGCGAAGAAACCGTAGCGGGCGTGGGCGTACCCGGCCTGCCGGGGGTTTTTCTCACCACCCTGTGGGGCGGGGACGCGGCGCAAACCTATCCGGATAATGGCGCCGAGCCGGCGCATCCGGCGTGGTTTCCGCCCATCGGCGGCGTCCGTTTTTTCGAGTTCATTCTGGCGCCGGACAGCACGCCGCCCGACACCAGCATGGACGCCGACACTATCGCCCGCGAAGCCGAGAAGCTGTTCCCCGGCCTCCTCAGCCACTTCAATCCGGAGGATCCGGGCATGCATCGGTCGGCGAGTACCGATATGCTCTACGTGGTCTCCGGTCGCTGCGTGCTGGAACTCGACGACGGCTCGCGCACCGAACTGAACGCCGGCGATGTCATCGTGCAAAACGGCACCATGCACCGCTGGAAAAATCCCTGGAGCGAACCCTGCCGCCTGATCGGTGCGCTGGTGGGCGCCCATCACCACAAGTGAGCTGATTCATGTCACTACTCCGAGACAAGACGGCGATCGTCGGCATTGGCCACACGGAATACTCGCGCGACTCCGGTCGCAGCGAACTCACGCTGGCCTGCGAAGCGATTGGGGCGGCGATTGCCGATGCGGGGCTCACCCCGGCGGACATCGACGGCATCACCAAGTACACGATGGACAACAACGATCCCATCGATATCGCCCGCAATCTGGGCATTCCCGAACTGCGTTTCGCCGGCGAAGTGAACTACGGCGGCGGCGGCGGACCGGTAGGCACCATCCTGATGGCGGCCATGGCGGTCGCCACCGGCCAGGCCAAGGCGGTGGTGGCCTTTCGTGCGATGAATGAACGCTCGGGCCGCGGCACCCCGCGCTTCGGTCAGGCCTCGGCCGCCGAGGGCGCGAGCGGCCTGCACAGCTATCAGGCGCCTTATGGGCTCTTCAGCCCGGCGCAGATGGTGGCGCTGGCGGCGCGTCGGCATATGCATTTGTACGGCACGGAATCGCGGCACTTTGGGGAGATTGCGGTGACCTGCCGCCACCACGCCAACCTCAATCCCAACGCCATGATGTACGGCCGACCGATGACGATCGACGACCATCAAAACTCCCGCATGATTGCCTCGCCGCTGCATCTGCTGGACTGCTGTCTGGAAACCGACGGCGGCGCGGCGCTCGTCATCACCACCGCTGACCGGGCGCGGGACCTCAAACATCCGCCGACCTATATTTCCGGCATCGGCTTTGGCGCCGGCCACTGGAACCATCGTTCTATCGTGAAAGACATGGATTCGGTGCACAGCGAATCCACCGTCATCGCCAAGCATGTGTTTCGCGATGCCGGCATCACGCATCAGGACATCGACGTGCTCTTCATCTACGACCACTTCACCCCGCTGGTGTTGATGGCGATCGAAGACTACGGCTTCTGCAAACGCGGCGAAGGCAAGGATTTTGTGTCCAACGGCCGCCTGCGCTGGCCGGACGGCGAACTGCCAATGAATACCAGCGGCGGCAATCTGTCTGAAGGCTATATGCACGGCATGCAGAACACGATCGAAGCCGTCCGTCAGTTGCGCGGCGTCGCGCGCTGTCAGGTCAAGAACGCGCGCCACGCGTTTGTCTCCGCCGGTAACGCTGTGCCCACTTCCGCGATGATTCTGCGAGGCTCGCTATGAGTAATGCGCTGGCTTTCCCCTACCCTGTTCCT
>CANFVX010000215.1 GCA_947450495.1 Gammaproteobacteria bacterium | reverse complement strand
GCAGGCGCAAACCACCGCCGTGTTCCAGCTCGAATCGCGCGGGATGAAAGAACTCATCAAGCGCCTGCGTCCCGACTCCTTCGAAGACATGGTGGCGCTGGTCGCACTGTTCCGCCCCGGGCCTTTGCAGTCCGGCATGGTCGACGACTTCATCGAGCGCAAGCACGGCAAGCAGGTGGTGAAATATCCACACCCTGAGCTTGAGCCCGTGCTCAAACCCACCTACGGCGTCATCCTCTATCAGGAGCAGGTGATGCAGATCGCGCAGGTGCTGGCCGGCTATACGCTGGGTTCGGCCGACATGCTGCGTCGGGCGATGGGCAAGAAAAAGCCAGAGGAGATGGCCAAGCAGCGCCAGACCTTCGTCGACGGCTCCGTCGCGCGCGGGGTGGATCAGGATCTCGCCGCGCAGATTTTCGACCTGATGGAAAAATTCGCCGGTTACGGCTTCAACAAGTCCCATTCGGCGGCCTATGCGCTGGTGGCGTATCAAACCGCCTGGTTGAAAGCCCACTATCCGGCGCATTTCATGGCGGCGGTGCTGTCGGCGGATATGGACAGCACCGATAAGGTGGTGCGCCTCATCGACGAATGCCGCCAGCTGGGCATCGAAGTGCGCAAGCCCGACGTCAACTCCTGCGAGCATCGCTTCACGGTGGCGGATTCCCGCACCATCCGCTACGGCCTGGGCGCGATCCGCGGGGTAGGCGAGAACGCGGTGGAGGGCCTAGTGGAGGAGCGCACTCAGGGCGGGCCTTATCGCAATGTCTTCGACCTCTGCCGTCGCAACGATGGCCGCAAGATCAACAAGCGGGTGCTGGAAGCCTTAATCAAGGCCGGCGCCATCGACGGCCTCGGCGCCCGCCGCCGCGGGGCCATGGAAATCATCGAGCACGCCATGCAGGCGGCCGAACAGCAGGCGCGGGCCGCTGCCGCCGGCCAGGTCGATCTCTTCGGCTCGCCCGCGCAGAACGAAGTGGCTGATCCGGCCGAAGCGGCCGCCTGGCGCGGTGCCTGCGTCGGCGAAGAGTGGTCCAAGCAACAGTTGCTGGGCTGGGAAAAGGAAACCCTGGGGCTTTATCTCAGCGGTCATCCTATCGACCGTTACGCGCGTGAATTAGCGACTTTAGCGGGCACCCGCATTGCGGACATGAAGGCCGGTAAACGGCGCGTGGCGGGTTTGATCGTCGCGGTCCGTTTTCATAAGGGACGCCGAGGGCGTTTGGGGGTGATGACGCTCGACGACAGCACCGCCCGCATGGAAGTCACCGTGTACAATGAAGTGCTTGAGGCCTCGCTCGACAAGGTGCTGGAAGACCGCATCGTGATCGTGGAGGGCGAGTGCAAGGTGGATGACGTCAGCGGTGAGAACACGCTCAACGCCCAGAAGCTCTGGTCCGTGGGCGAGTTACGACAGCAGCTGGCGCGCAGTCTGGTGCTCCAGATGAAGGCGGGAGGTGCAGATACCCTGCTCCCGTTTCTGGAACGTACCCTGGCTGATTACCGCTCCGGCGAGTGTGCTGTCGCGGTAGAGTACGAACGGGACGGCGCGCGGGCGCGTCTGAAGTTTGCAGACGACTGGCGGGTAAAGCTGTCGGATCAGTTACTGGAACATTTGCAGTCTCGCCTCGGCGAAGACGCGGTTTCGATTGAATATTGAGCACGCCGAGCGCGTTGCGGGCAGGAGATACACCATGGCGACCGCAGGGGTCGAACAGGCGCAACATCACTTCAATTTTCTCGACTTCGAACAACCCATCGCGGAGCTCGAAGCCAAAATAGAAGCCCTACGCAAAGTCGGCAACGACTCCGAACTCAACATCTCGGACGAAATCGCCCGCTTGCAGGAGCGTTCCCGCGATCTCTCGCGGCAGATTTTCTCCAATCTCACGCCCTGGCAAATCTCACGCCTCGCGCGGCATCCCTTGCGTCCCTATACGCTCGATTACGCGGAGCGCATTTTCGACAGTTTTGACGAACTCCATGGCGACCGTCATTTCTCGGACGATACCGCCATCGTGTGCGGTGTCGCCCGCTTGAACGGGCGTGGCGTGGCCTTTATCGGACATCAGAAAGGCCGCAACACCAAAGAAAATCTGCACCGCAATTTCGGCATGCCGAAGCCCGAGGGCTATCGCAAAGCCCTGCGCATCATGGAGATGGCGGAGCGTTTTCGTTTACCGATCCTCACCTTCATCGACACCCCGGGCGCCTATCCTGGGATCGATGCCGAAGAGCGTGGCCAGAGCGAGGCTATCGCCCGCAATCTGCTGGTGATGGCGGGCTTGAAGACGCCCATCATCGCCACCGTGGTGGGCGAGGGCGGCTCGGGCGGTGCGCTCGCCATCGGCGTGGCGGATCGCGTGTTGATGCTGCAGTACGCCACCTACTCGGTGATTTCGCCCGAAGGCTGCGCCTCTATTCTGTGGAAAAGCGCCGAGCGCGCCTCCGACGCCGCAGAGGCGATGGGCATTACCTCCGAGCGCCTGCTGCAATTGAAGCTGGTGGATTCTGTGATTGAGGAGCCTTTGGGCGGCGCGCATCGTGACTACGCGCGAATTGCCGAGCGCGTGAAGGCTAGCCTCGTCGAGGCCCTCGATCGGTTGTGCATTCTTGAGCCCGAAAAGCTCGTCCACATGCGACAACAGCGCCTCTATCGTTTCGGCGAGTTCGCCGAGAAATAAGCCGGACAATGGCCCGGGAAACCGCGCCAGAACAAGCGGTCGTCGCGGCGCTCGCGGCGGCTGCCCGGCACACCTCGACTCCGCCATCAGAGTTGCTGGTGGCGTTCAGCGGTGGGCTCGATTCCACCGCCTTGCTCGCGGCCTGCGCACGGGCTGCCTTGCCGCTGACGATCAAAGCCATCCACTTCGACCACGCCTGGCAGGCCGATAGCCGCCAGTGGGCAGCCCATTGTCTGGCGCTTGCCGCGCGTCTGGGCGTGCCCTGCGAGGTGCAGCGATTCGAATCAGTCGTTACCTCAGGTGAGAGTCTGGAAGCTCTCGGGCGTGAGCGCCGCTATGCGGCGCTGGCAGCGCGTGCCACAGCGACCACTTGCGTGCTGACCGCGCATCATGCGGACGATCTCGCCGAGACTTTCCTCCTGATGGCCTTACGCGGCAGCGGCCCGCACGGCCTCGCCGGGATTGCGCCGTGCCGCCCACTGGGCGACGGTCTCCTGTTACGCCCGCTGCTCGATTTCACGCGTGCCGAGCTGGCGGCCTATGTGCAAACGCTAGACCTGCCGTTTCTGGAAGACCCATCGAACGCCGACGAGGCCTTTGATCGGAACTATCTGCGCCAACAGGTTTTGCCTGCCTTACGGCAACGCTGGCCGGCCCTGAGCCATACCTTCGGGCGGGTGGCAAAGCTGCAATTTGAGGCCGCGACCGCGCTGGATACGCTGGCCACGGACCAGCTGCGGCGCTTGGGCGCGAGCGCAAAACACCTGCCTCTCGCGGACTTTCGACCCTTGATTCCGGCGCTGCAACGCCAATGCCTGCGGGCGTGGTTGGCGCAGGCAGGGGTCCCTTTGCCGGACGCCCGCCGTCTCGACAAAATTTGTACGGAGGTGCTTGGCGCCGGGATCGATCGCAATCCGGTCGTGCGCTGGCCGGGCGGCCTGGTCCGTCGCTATGACGACGCGCTGTGGCTGGCGCGTGAGGAAGGGCCGGTGCTGGCGGGGATTTGGGCCTGGTGTCCGGAACAAACGCTCATCCTCCCAACAGGGCGGCTGTCCGCGACCCCGGCGACGGGCCTTGGCCTGCGGCGGAGCGCGGTGGCAGCGGGGGCGCTAAGCGTGCGCGCCCGTCACGGCGGCGAGCGGCTGCAACTCCCGGGTCAGGCCCTGCATCAGTCGCTCAAGCATCTTTGGCAATCCGCGCGGGTGCCGCCCTGGGCCCGCGCGCGAACGCCCCTGATTTACGTCGATGATGAACTGGCGGCAGTGCCGGGCATTGGGGTGGCGAAGGCGTTCGCCGCCGCGCCCGGTGAAGCTTCATGGACTGTGCAATGGGTAGCCGACTCCGCGTGAGTCGTTGGTCTTGCCTTAACGCTCTGGAAAGAGCGGGTCCGGCATATCAAAGAAATCGAGCTCGACGCCTACCGGGCCGTGACCCGCTTGATGCCCTTTGGGCGGCACCACTTCGCCGAGTTGCGGCAAGCGTTTGCGGAGTTTGGTACTGACCCCCGCCAGCTTGAGCTGCAGTTCTGGCGTGAACGGAATTTCAAAAGCGCGCGGAATCACTTCGCCGTGCACGGTGGCAAAGCCGGTCACCCACAGATAGATGGCCCCTTTGTTACCGCCGTTTTTTTCCGGCTCGATCACCTGGATGCCGGCGACATTGAAGCGGGGCGGCATGCCCGCGTGCGCCGGCCAGCCGAGGAGCTCCGGCATCGCGCGCCAACTCATCCAGCACAGCCCCGCCACCAGGACGATGGCGGAGGCCTTCACCCACCACGCGAAACGGGTAAACCACAGCACGTTGGCGAGCAACAGAACCAGCAAGGAGAAGGCGGCAACGAAAGCCGGAGTCGCGGTCGCCGAATTGATCATGGGGCGGCATCCTTGCTGGGCGGGCCCTGTGGTGGCGCATCCCGGAATTGAATTTTCACGCTCTTCAAACCGATCTGCAGGCGGTCGGCGGGTGTGCCGTGCACCTCGTCCTCGTCTTCGGCTTCGCCGAGCTGCGGGATATTTTTGCGGAGCTTGCCCTGACCTTCTTCGAACACACTTTTGAAACCGGGCGAGAAGGGGAGGCGATAGGCGCGTGGCTTCTGGTCAGCGTCTGGATTGAGATCGGAAGCCCAGAAAAAGACGCCGCCGGGTTTGCCGGTGCTGGCATCGGGTTCCTGGATGTAGACCGCCAGCAGGTTAAAGCGTCGTGGGACGTCGCGATCGGTGGGCCAGCCCAGCATGGCGGGCAGCGAGAAGTACACCGCGCACCAGGCCAGCGTCACCGCCACAATTAACCCAGTTTTCACCTGCCAGCGCCAGCGCGAGAACAGGCTGAGCAGGAGCAGCGTGAGGCTGACCAGCACGTAGCCGACGGTAAT
Organism: Gammaproteobacteria bacterium; assembly: GCA_947450495.1. Classification (GTDB taxonomy): domain Bacteria; phylum Pseudomonadota; class Gammaproteobacteria. Next base: position 1,150 of record CANFVX010000215.1, on the reverse strand, counting down.
GGTGGCGTGACCGAAGTTCAGCATGAAACCTTATTCCCGCTTGAACGCTTTGTTGACGAGTTCTTTGCCCACGTGATTGATGTTGCTCACGCGACCGTCGCTCATGATGCTGAAGCGCACCGCCGTGCGCTCTTCGTCTTTGTGCTCAAGGGTAAGCGTATCGTAGTAAACGACTTCGAGGTTAGGGTTCACCTTGTCGACGCGAACCGTCACCGGCACCGGCTGGTTATCCTCCGAGGCGTAGTAGTGAATGTTCACCACGTACTCGCCCGGGATGACCGCGCGGATGGTAGTCACTTCCTGATTCAGCGGGTTTTCGATCGCTTTGCCGTTGATGGTCAGGGTGTCGTTGAGATTCCCACGGTCATCGCGGTCGAGATGAATCAGCCCCGCCGCCGGATTCTTGAAATACGTCAGGTCGCCCTGCGGGTCTTCAACATAGGTGTCGATGTCGTTCGGGTTTCGGTCGGGCCAGGTAACCGTGATGATGTACTCGGCCTTGGGATTGATGATGCCCTGTTTGGCGATCGGGTTCATGAACAACACGGCCAGCACAAACAGGTAGGTGATGGCCTGAATAATTTTGAACAGCACCGCCGTAATGGGATCAAAAGGCGCGCGATAGCGACTGCTGGAGCGGGAAAGGGCGGGCACCTGCGGCGGCCTTTAGTCGCGTGGGGTGCTGCTTGAGGCCAGCAGCACGTCGCGGATTTCGATCGTGATTTGGAGCAGCGCCTCAAGGCCGCGGTCCAGCAGGTAGTAAGGGATCGAGAGCAGGATGCCGGCCACCAGACTGGCCAGCGTGGTGTAGAGCGCGGTGCTCATGCCAACGCTCATCTGGGTGAGGACTTTCTGCATCGTGCCCGCATCCAGCGCGCCGGTTTCAGCGACCGAACTCAACATCAGGATGAAGCCCACCAGCGTGCCCAGAAAACCAGCTTTCAGCAGCAGATCGATATAGAACCAGCCAAACTCATGCGCGCCACGCAACCGTGTGGCGTAGGCGTCGAGTAGATCGGATCCCGGCTCGCCGGCGGCTACCGGCGTCGCGGTGCGCAGGTCCGACAGATACTCCACCACAAAACCTGTTTTGAGGCCGGCGGCATGCGCTGCGTCACGGCTTTGCAGCGCGCGGGTGTTCAGGGTGCCG
>CANFVX010000214.1 GCA_947450495.1 Gammaproteobacteria bacterium | reverse complement strand
TAACAGGCCTCATAGGCGCCGAGGGTGCGCAGATGCGCCGGCGATTCGTGCCCCTCGAAGGCGTCCATCAGGAGCAGGTCGGCGCTGCGCGGATGCGCTTGGAGATAGGCCAGTCCGTCGGCCACTTCAACGTTCAGCCGCGCGTCATCCGGCGGCACCCCGAACCAGGCCCGCGCCGCGGCCACCACTTCGGGCTGGATCTCGACCGCCGTGGTGCGGGTGTCCGGCAGGCGCGAGTAGGCGAAGCGCACGATAGAGCCGCCGCCTAGCCCAATCATCAGCAGTTCGCGCGGGGCGTCGTTGAACAGCAGCGCCGCCATCATCGTGCGTGTGTAGTGCAACTCCAGCATGTCGGGCGTGGCCAACCGAATCGCGCTCTGAATCGCCGTGCCGCCCAGATGCAGCGAGCGCACGCCGTTGCGGTCGAGGATTTCAACGCCTGGATTGCGACCTTTCAGCCAGTTTTTGAACGACATGGCCGCATGGTACCCGCTGCCTTCCGGTGGCCGCGAGGCGCGCGGCGGTTTTATTTTAATAAGACACTTTATTAGTACAGTTAAACTGATCAAATATCTCCCAACGGAAACGAAGACAGGCCATGACCCCTCGAAGCTTCACCCTGGACGAACTCTGCACGCTCACCCATCTGCCCCGGCGGACGGTGCGCTACTACGTGCAGATGGGTCTGGTGGAGCGGCCGGAGGGAGAAACCCGCGCCGCCCGGTATAGCGAGCGTCACCTCACGCAGCTGCTACGCATCAAGCAGCTGAGCGGCGACGGCGTGTCGCTGGAGCGCATTCGCGAAGTGCTGGCCGGCGGCGACGCACCGCTGGCGCCGCGCCCGCGTCAGGCGGGGCAGGTGGAAGTGCGCAGCCACGTGCACGTGGCGCCGGGCATTGAGCTGGTGATTTCCGCCACCGAGGCCGGCCTCACGCCGGAGCAGGTGCGCACGCTGATTCGCGACTTGATGCGAGCGGCAGACAAAGCGCTGGGTCAGGACCCCCAGCCATAAGGATAAAAACGCTGCCACTGGTCTGATGGCAGCCCATGCTCCAGGAGGAACCCTCATGATGAAAGCGACTACCGCCGGACTGATGGATAACGACGGCAATCAGGTCGCGCTGAAAGGCGTGCATGTTGAAGGCCAGCTCGAAGGCCTGCTGCTCACGATGAAACTGCGCCAGCAGTACCGCAACGACACCGGGCGCAATCTCGAAACCGTTTACACCTTCCCGCTAGCCTTCGGCGCGACGCTGCTGGGCCTCAACGTCGAAATCGGCGGCCGACGTCTGCACGGCACGGTGATCGGCGCGCCCGAAGCCCGCGTGCGTTATGAAGAAGCGCTAGAAGACGGCGACACCCCGGTGATGGTGGAAAAGGCCAGCGACGGCCTCTTCACCGCCAACCTCGGCAACCTCATGCCGGGCGAATCGGTGGTGATTGAGCTGGAATACGCGCAGCTGCTGCGCTTTGAGCAGGGACGTATCCGTCTGACAGTGCCTACCGTCATTGCCCAGCGTTACGGCGACCCGCAAGCCAAAGGACGCCTCAAGCCTCACGAAACCGCCGACGTCGATCCGCTCGCGGAGTATGCCTTCAGCCTGCGGCTGCGTTTGTTGGGCGCGATTGCCCGCGCTCAAGTGAGTTGCCCAAGTCATCGCATCAGCACCGCGCTCACCAACGACGGCGTAGACGTAGTGCTGGAGCCCGGCGGTCTGCTGGATCGCGACTTCATCCTCACCCTGGAAAATCTCTGGGGCTTTTCCTGCGCCACCCGTGCAGCCGACGGCACGCAAACCGCCGTGCTGGCGAGTTTCTGCCCGGACCTGGGCCGGCAGACGCCGCAGCCGGTGGCGCTAAAGGTGTTGGTGGACTGCTCCGGCTCCATGTCGGGCGACAGCATCGAATCCGCCAAGCGCGCGCTACACGACATCCTGCAGCAGTTGAGCAAGGACGATTACTTCGCCTACAGCCGCTTTGGCAGCACGGTGGTGCATCACCAAAAAACCCTCATCGCGGGCGCGCCGGCCAATCTGCCGGGCCTGGCGCAGCTGGTGGCACAGACCGACGCCAATCTGGGCGGTACCGAAATGGAAGCCGCCGTGCGCGGTGTGCTGAACGACATCCGCATCCCGGCCGCCGCCGCGCGGCTGCCACCCGCCATCCTGCTCATCACCGACGGCGAAATCTGGGCGGTGGAGGAGATGATTCGGCTGGCGCAGCAAACCCATCAGCGCCTGTTTGTGATTGGCGTGGGTGCCGCGCCCGGCGAGACCGTGCTCCAGTCTCTCGCCGAACATACCGGCGGCGCCTACGAAGGTGTGTCGCCCAACGAAGACATGGCCGGCGCTATCGTGCGCATGTTCCATCGCCTGCGCGGTGCACAGGCCGCGCAGGTGGCGGTGGACTGGGGCGCCACGCCGCTGTGGCAGTCGCCGACGCCGCGCGCGGTGTATGCGGGCGAGACGCTGCATTTGTTCGCGCTGTTCGATCGTCCGCCGGCGGTGAGCCCGCGTCTGCGCTGGCAGGCAGACGGCGAGCGCCGCGAATGCGCCACCACGGCGTTTGGCAGCGGGGTAGACGGCGCCGCGCTGGTGCGCCTGTGCGGTGCCCGTCAGCTCGAGTTGTGCGACGACAATATCGCGGCGCGCGCTCTGGCGTTGAAGTACCAGCTGATCGGCGAACACACCAATTTGTTTCTGGTCTACGAGCGCGCGGCCGGCGAGAAAGCCATCGACGGGCCGGCGCTGCAGCAGATTCGCCAAATGCAGGCGGCTGGGCAGGCGGGGATGGGGTCGGTGAGGGCACACCAGGCGGCAATGCGGCCGCTTGCCAGCATGGTGCCGCCGGCCCATTTCTCCGCGCAGCGCATGGCCATGTCGCTTGACATGCAGTGCAGTAACGAACCCATGAACTCGCCAAATGTGCGGGAGAGTCGTGCGGCGCCGGATTTCTCGCCTCCCGTGGATGCCCATGTGTGCTACAGCTTCAGCGAAGCCATGGATCCGCCCGCCGGGATAGTCCATCTCTTCGAGCGCTTCAATCAGTGGGCACCGCGCGCGCAAAACTTCGCCGAGGTCGAACGCCTGCTGAGCGGCCTGCCGCCGATCGACGAGACCGCGGACGCGCTCAACGCCTTGCTCGCCGCCGGCTTCGACCGCGTGACCGCCTGGGCGCTGTTGCTGCAGCGGCTGGCAGACCAGTACAGCGCAACGCTCACGCTCGAACGTCACGCCAAGCGCTTGCTCAAGATTGCGCTCATCGATCTCCCCGACGAACGGCGTGAAACGGCGGAGGCGGAGCTATCCGACTGGTTCTGATTTGTGGGGCGTAGACCTTGCGCCTGCGGTGAGATCCCTCACGGCAGGACGCTGGCCCGCAGGCGTCGGGTCTGCGCCCCGCTCCCGTCCCCCACTTTTCCTCCACGTGGGGTCTGACGCAGTAGCGCGTCTGTAGCGTAATCTTCCCGGATAGCCCAAGGGGCTCACAGTATTCAAAACAATCGCTGCGTCAGGCGCGGCGCATCTCGAGGGGAGTTTCATGCAACAGCGGTACGACGCCATCATCGTGGGCGCCGGCATGGCCGGTATTTACGCCGTTTATCACCTGCGCAAGCTGGGTTTGTCGATCAAATTATTCGAGGCCGGCAGCAGCGTGGGCGGCACCTGGTACTGGAATCGCTATCCGGGCGCCCGGGTCGACATCGAGAGCATGGAATACTCCTACGCGTTCTCCGACGAACTCCAGCAAGAGTGGCAGTGGAGCGAGCGCTACGCGGGTCAGGCCGAACTCTCGCGCTACTTCGAGTTTGTGACCGACCGCTTCGATCTCCGCCGCGACATGCAGTTCAACACGCGCGTGAGCTCGGCGCGCTTTGACGAAGACACCGCAGAATGGATCGTCCACACCAGCGACGGCGCCAGCCACCGCGCGCGCTACTGCGTGATGACCACCGGGCTCCTGTCCGCGCCCAACAAGCCGGAGATTCCGGGGCTCGAAAGCTTTAAGGGCCCGGTGTATCACACGGGCCTGTGGCCGAAAGAGAAAGTCGATTTCAGCGGTCAGCGCGTGGGCGTGATTGGCACCGGCTCGTCTGCCGTGCAGGCCATTCCGCTCATCGCGGCGGAAGCCCGGCATCTCACCGTCTTCCAGCGCACGCCGGGTTACGCGGTGCCTTTGCGCAATCACCCGATGCCGGCGGAATACCAGCATAAAGTCAAAGCCAATTACGCCGAATGGCGGCACAAGGAGCGCTACGAATCGTTTGGTGGCTGGGTGTCGGTGCACTACGAACCGGTGCCCCTGATGACCCAAATGGCGCTGGACGTGAGCGACGAGGAACGCCGCGCGTTGTATGAAGACCGTTGGCAAAGCGGGGGGCTCGCGCTCTACAACGTCTACCCGGACGTGTACGTGAATCGCGAAGCCAACGACACGCTCGCCGAGTTTGTGCGCGAGAAGATTCGGGCGCGCGTGAACGATCCGGCCACCGCCGCGCTGCTCACGCCCAACTTCCCCATCCTGATGAAGCGCCTCATCGCCGACACGAACTATTACGAAACCTACAACCGCGACAACGTGTCGCTGGTCGACATCAGCAAGCAGGCGATTGAAACCATCACGCCGAACGGTGTGAAGGCCAACGGGCAGGAATACGAGTGCGACAGTCTGGTGCTGGCCACCGGCTACGACGCGATGACCGGCGCCCTCACCCGCATGGACATCACCGGTCGGGGCGGCGTGAAGCTCACCGACCACTGGGCGCAGCGCGCCCGCACTTATCTGGGGATGATGTGCGCGGGCTTCCCCAACTTCTTCATCATCGACGCGGTGGGCAGCCCCTCGGTGGTGTTCCAGCCAATTTTTGTGTCCGAGGAACAGCTCAACTGGGTGGGCGAGTGCATCCAGCATCTCGATGCCAACCAGCAGCGCACGATCGAAGCCCGCGCCGAGGCGGAAGACGCCTGGGGCGAGGAGTGCGAGCGCGCGCTACAGGCCACGCTCTTCCCCACCACCAACAGCTGGTACGTGGGCGCCAATATCGAAGGCAAGTCGCACAAGGGGCTGATCTATCTGGGCGGCATGGCGGAATATCGCCGCTGGTTCCACGAGGAAACCGCGCGCGGCTATCCGGGGTTTGTGCTCACGTCTGGCGTGCGCGAGGGCGCGGCGGCTTAAACCGGCGCCGGTTCTGCGGCGGGAGAATCGGGTGATTTCCCGCCGTAGCACCTAGAAACTTCTGAGCGCCTGGCCTCGCTCAGAACGGATGGTGATAGGCCAGTTCCACGATTTCCCCGCCGGCCTGCAGCTTGGCCGGCGCGCCCAGCAACACGGTGCGCGCGGCGTAGCGTTCGTCATCAAAGCCGTGCATGTAGCCCAGCGACACCGCGCGGCCCGACTGCCATTCATAGGTAAATCCGCCGGTCACTTTCTGCGACATCACCGAAGGCGTGGGGATGTTGAACAACACGGCGTCGGTGGTGATCTGGCTGCTGCACTGGGAGTAGCCCACGCGCCACTGCCAGTGACCGCCCGGCTTCCACAACAGGCCCAGCCGGTACACATCCTGATTGCGCCAGCCAAAGCCAATGCCCTTGCTGCCGCCAAAGCGTCGCTCCGGCGTAATGACGCCGAGGAACTCGGCGGCGGTCGGTGCCGGATTGCCCAGCGCCCCCACGTCGCCAAAGAAAATCTTCTGGTAATCGAACGCGATCGTGAGCGTGGGCAGCAGTTTCTGCGCGAGACCGACCGTGAAATGCGCGGGCACATCAAAGCCGCCGTCCTCCGCAAAGAGCCCGTTGTACTTGGTGGACTTCTCCATATAGATGGGCGAGGACACCTCCACCCCAAGGCTTAAAGACGGCGTGACGGTCCAGATCGCGCCGCCGCGCACGCCGCCGCCAAAGAGATATTCCGAGCCCCGATCGCTCAGGCTGCCGGGGTCTTTGGAAAGACCACCGAAGGCGCCGAAGCCGTAGGCCTTGAAGCGCTGCAGCTGCACCAGCGGCCCCACCCCCAGCGCCACCGGGCCGAAGCTTTTAGACAGACTGGGCGCCAACACAAACTGCCCGAAATCAACGCCGAGTTTGTCGGTGATGGTGGCCTTGCCACCCATCGCGCCGGTGATGCGCGCGATGGCTTCCTCGTAGAGCGCGCGATCGTAGGTGCTGTTCAAGCCGCCGTTGGCGTAGAGCGTGATGCCCAGCG
>CANFVX010000213.1 GCA_947450495.1 Gammaproteobacteria bacterium | reverse complement strand
TTGGCGATGAGACCGCTCACCGTCAGCGTGGTGCCGTCTTCGACGTCGGTGAAACCTGCCAATAACTGCGCGGTTGTGATGACGGTGCCTGTCGCGTCTTCGGCAATTGAACTGAGCGTCGTCGGCGTGCCGGTCAGCGCCGGCAGATCGTTCACCGGCGTTATCGTCACATTCACCGTGCCGCTGGCCGTCGTAAGACCACCGTCGTTGCTGAGGCTGTAGGTGAAACTGTCGGAACCGAAGTAGTTAGCTTCCGGCGTGTACTCGTAGACGCCGGGTGAGGTCTCGACGAGCACGCCGTGCCCGGGAGTCGTTACCGCGGTCACTACCAGCAAGCCCGTGTTATCCGGATCAACATCATTCGCCAGCACGTTGATCGACACCGGCGTGTCTTCGAGCATCGAAGCCACATCGGCCACGGCAGTCGGTAGATCCGCTACCGCTGCCACCGCGATAGTCGCCGTGCCGGCACTGGTGCTGGTGCCGTCAGAGATGATGTAGGTGAAGCTGTCTGGGCCGTTGGTGTCGTGATCCGGCGTGTAGGTCACCACGCCCGCGTTCAGCGTCACCGTGCCGTTGCTGGCGCCACTCACGCTCAGCAGCGAGAGCGTGTCGCTTTCCAGATCGCTCGCCGCGCCCAGCAAATCGCTGACATTGAGCGTCAGCGCAGTGTCCTCAGGGGTGGTGAGACTGAAGACGCCCGGCGCCGGCGCGGCATTCAGACCTGAGCGGTCGATGGCCTCGGCGATGGTTAACGTGGCGCCCCCGGCCGTGTATTGCACGAAGCCGCCCGTAGACCCGGTGTAGTGCCACTGGCCGAGCGTTGCGCTGCTGGTCGATACGCGGTCGTTGGCATCGCCGGTCACCACCAGTTCGTTAGTGGCTTCGCTCAAGCCGAGCACGGCCGAGGGCGTCAGCACAAGGCTATTGGTGCCCACCAGATCGATGTATTCAATCGAGACCAGCGAGGCTTTGGGCAGGATCAGGTTCGTTGCGCCAAGCACTCGCAGGTGGTCGACACCGATGCCGCCGTCCAGCGTGCTGTCACTCGCGTCGTAAATAAGGGTGTCGTTACCGGCCAAGCCCAGCACCTTGTCCGAGCCACCGGCGCCGTCCAGCGTGTTGGCGCCGGCGTTGCCTTTGATGAGATTGGACTGCGCGCTGCCGGTGCCGTTGAGGTTACCGCTGCCGGTCAGCGTGAGGTTTTCAATGTTCGAGCCAAGCCCGAAATTGACGGAAGCGAACACCGAGTCGGTGCCCTGATTCACCGTCGAGACTTCGCTGGCCACGTCGCCCAGATTATCGACGAGATAGACGTCGTTGCCGGCGCCGCCGCTCATGGTGTCGGCACCGCCCTTGCCGTCCAGGGTGTTGGCGCCCGTGTTGCCGGTGATGAGGTTGTCCAGCGCGTTGCCGGTGGCTTTCAAAGCCTGCGCGCCGGTGAGCTGGAGCCGCTCAACGCCAGTAGCGAGCGTAAGGGTGACCGAGCTGATGACCGCATCGGCGGTGCCACCGGCAGTGGTGGCGACTTCGGTAACGATATCGCCGACGCTATCCACCACGTAGGTGTCGTTGCCGTTCCCGCCCTGCATGCGGTCGTTGCCGGCGCCGCCGTCGAGGCGGTCGTTACCGTCACCGCCAATCAGCGTGTCGTTGCCGGCCAGGGCAAACAGCAGGTCGTCCCCTGCCAGACCATTGAGCGTATCGCTGCCGAGCGTGCCCGTTAGCCGGTCACGACCGGCCGTTCCTTTTTTGTTCGCCATACCAGCCTCTTCTCTTGCCCGGACGGCCGGGCGTTGTCGGGAAGGTCACGACCAGCCACCCGTCCGGGGTGCGCTCGGTCTGCAAGGCTAATATCCAAATAAACGTGATCCGGAGCAACAAAAAGTGCGGAAAAGTTCCGGAAAAAATGCCGGAATCGCAACGGATGGGCCAAAAAGCCGCTGAATACGCTACGAATCTCGCGCCGCGCGGCGGCTGAAGCGGCCAAAGTGCATATCAAGGCACCAGCGCTTGGGGATTCATCAAGCCCTCGCAGTGCGACCGCGTGGGCCACAGCGCCCAGCCGATGCCAACCGTGGCCCCGGCCCGGCCGCGCGTTTTCAAAGCCAGCTGCCCGTAACGCACGCCCGGCGGGTCTTGCGCGATACCGGCCAGCAGGGGCCTGAAGTCTGACGGGGCTGAGTCCAGTGAGGCCGGCCGCTCGCCCGTTTGCCATAACAACAAGCATTGCCCCTCGGCCGCCGGCAGCGGCGGTCGGTAGTCCGGGTGCGCCAATGAGAAGAACTGCGCGCCCGCCAGCCAGGGCCGCAGATTGCCGGACAGCGCGTGCGGCCAGTCGTGCGAGATCACCAGCCCCTGCTGAAACCCGTTGGCCTGCAGCGCGCTGGCCAAGGCCGCGTAGGGAACCGTGAGGCGCGAGCGCCCCGTGATGTTGGCGACGCCGGTGAGTTCCAGCGTCAACAACACCGGCGAGACCAACGCGAGAGTGAGGCTTAAGCCGCTGACCAGCCGCCAGCGCGGCAGGCTGGCCTGCGCCAGTTCGGCACGCACCGCGAGCCACAGCACCAGCGGCACCGCAATCTGGAAATAGTGGGTGCGGGCCTCGGCCGCGCGACTGCCCAGCACCAGCAAGGTCACCACCAGCAGGATCCCGCCGCCCACGGAGCGCAGCCAGCGTTCGTCCTCCACCAAATCGCCGCCGTCCGGAGTGAGCACCGGCGCGTGGGGCGCAGCCGTCAGGAACGCGCGCGGCATGCCCAGCGCCACAAACACCAACAGCGGCGAAAGCCAGCTCGCGAGCCCCTTCGCCGCGCTGAGGGCGCCCGACAGCGCAAGACTGGCGGACCATGCGGGCGCGATCGCAAATTTATGCTGGGTGGCCACGACCTGAGTACTCAGCAAGGTCCACTGCGCCCATAACACCGGTGCCAGCAAGATCACGCACACCGCGATGCTGAGCACGAGGCGACGGTCGCGCAGCAGCGCGCGATAGGCAGGCACCCGCGCACTCGCCATGAGCAAGGCCACCATCAACACCGCGAAATTGAATTTGGACAGCAGCCCCAGCGCGCAGAGCGCCCCGAACACGGCGTAATCGCCGAAGCTGCGGGCGCGACGCATGCGCAAGACCTGCCACACACACAGCATGCTCAGCGCCAGCACCTGCACGCTGTGGCTGTAGTTCTGCACGCATTCCCAGCTGATGTAGTAAATGCCGGCCAGCCACAAGGTGGCCATGCGGGCGTGGGCGGGTTCCCGCAGCAAGCGGCGGGCGCAGGCGTAAAACGCCAATACGGTCACGCCCAGCCAGAGAAACTTGGGCAAGGTGACGGACAACAAACTCGGCCCCAGCAGAATTTGCAGCGCGCGTGTGAGCCAGGTCGGCCCCGGCGGATTGAACGCGCCGTACGCCAAGGCCCAGGACTGGCTGTAGAGCAGTTGTTCCGAGTCATCAATGCTGCCGCCCGCCACGCCGAAAGTGCGCAAGCCAAACAGCAGGCCGAGATAGCCGATGAGCAGAAGGGGAAACAGCTGACGCGGAAGGGACATGGCGCGGGGAAGGCTCAATAACACGGCGGGCCGATTGCACACTGCGCCTGCTGCGTCTGCAAGCCCGGGATGCCGCGCTGGCCTCGCCCCAGCCCGCCCACTATCCTGCGGCCCCGTCTCTGATAAAGGCCGCCCATTGTGAATCGCCCTCCCCGCACCCCTCACCAGTCTGGTGGCACCACGCCGCGTCTCATTCTTAAAGCGGGCCGCGAGCGTTCGCTGCTGCGGCGTCACCCCTGGGTGTTTTCGGGCGCGATCGAGCGCGTCGAGGCCGCCCCCGAACCTGGCGGCAGCCTCGCCGTCCACGCGGCGGATAACAGCTTTCTCGGCTGGGCGACCTACAGCCCGGAATCGCAAATCCGGGCACGGGTGTGGTCGTGGCATGAAGCCGAGCCGCTCAACGCGGAACTCATCACCGCGCGCGTGGCCGGCGCCGTGGCCCGCCGTGAACGACTCCTGCCCGGCATGAACGCCGTGCGCCTCCTGCATGGCGAAGCCGACGGCCTGCCCGGCTGCGTCTGCGATCGCTACGGCGATTTACTGGTGATCCAGTTGCTCTCCACGGGCGCTGCGCGTTGGCGCGCGGCGATTGTGGCGGCGTTGGTGGCCTGCACCGGCGCGACTCAGGTGTATGAGCGCTCCGACGCCGACGTGCTCGCGCTGGAAGGTTTGCCGATCGCACAGGGCCTGGTCCATGGGGAAGGCCAGGTTTTGCCCGGGATCGTGGACGAACAAGGCCTGCGTTTCACGGTCGATCCGGTGCACGGCCACAAAACCGGGTTTTATCTCGACCAGCGCGATAACCGCGCCAAAGTGCGGGCGCTGGCCGATGTGGACGAGGTTCTTGACTGCTTTTGCTACACCGGCGGCTTTACCGCTAGCGCTTTGGCCGGCGGCGCACGTCATGTGACCGCCATCGACGCCTCAGCCGACGCGCTGGCGCTCGCCAAAACCAACGTGGAGTTGAACGGCCTGAGCGCGGAGCGGGTGGATTTTCTGGACGCCGATGTGTTCAAGCATCTGCGCAAGCTGCGCGATCAGGGCAAGGCCTACGACCTCATCGTGATGGACCCGCCCAAGTTCGCGCCCACTGCCGCCACCGCCGAGCGCGCCGCGCGCGGCTATAAAGACATCAACCTGCTGGCCTTCAAGCTGCTCAAACCGGGTGGGCTGCTGTTTACCTTTTCCTGTTCGGGCGGGGTGAATCCCGACCTGTTCCAGAAAATCATCGCCGGTGCGGCGCTCGATGCCGGGGTAGATGCCCGCATCGTGGCGCATCTGAACGCCGGCGCCGACCATCCGGTCGCGCTGGCCTTCCCCGAAAGCGAATATCTCAAAGGACTGTGCTGCGTCGTGGGGTAATGCCCTCTCTGCCCCCCTCCGCGGAGGACGGTGTCGCCTCTTCCCGGGTCTCCGCGAACCGCTGGCTTTCCTGCGCCTGTCCTTGGTTGACGACCGCCACCATCCCGCCTACCGTGGCCGCGCCTCAAGCCGTGCGCGTTTGACCGCACCGGGGCATACGCGCGTTCCCCCGCGCTTCATGACAAAAATTTCTGGAGGCTCAGATGAAGCTTATCGATTCGTTCGGTCCGAATCCCCGTGTTGTGCGCATGTTTCTGGCCGAAAAAGGCCTGACCCTTCCCTCTGAGGAAGTGAATCTGCTGGGTGGCGAGAACCGTCAGGAAGGTTACCTCTCCCGCAATCCGGGCGGCCAGCTGCCGGCGCTCGAACTGGACAACGGCACGGTCATCGCCGAAACCGCCGTCATCTGCGAATACATCGAAGAACTGCACCCCACCCCGGTGCTGATCGGCAGCACCGCCGCCGAGCGCGCCGAAGCCCGCATGTGGCAGCGCCGCGTGGAGCTCAACATTACCGAGCACATGTACAACGGCTTCCGCTTCGCCGAAGGCTATGAACTCTTCAAGAACCGCGTGCATTGCATCCCGGGCGCCGCGTCTGAGCTGAAAGCCACCGCCCAGGAATGGCTGGCCAAACTCGACGGCCTCATCGCCGGTCGCGACTTTATCGCCGGCAGCTCGCCGCGCTTCGTCGACATCACGCTGTACTGCTGCATGGACTTCGCGCAGGGTGTGGGTCAAGCCATCAACCCGGAACTGAAAAACATCAGTGCCTGGTTCAAGCGCATGGATGCCCGCCCGAGCGCGGCCTCGAGCCTGCACCCGGCCTGGGAACAGATCAAAATGCGCGGCTAAAGCCGTGGCAATGCGGAACGGGGGCAGGCTCCCGTTCCGTGTTTTCCCCCTCGCTGTTCAGACCGTTTCGGCAGCCTTCGCGGCAACATCGATGCGCACTTCCTCCAGCGCCGCTCGCAATAGCGCAGGCGCTTGCCCCAGCGCCGCAAAATTTTGTTGGCTGGCCGCGTTGCTCATCCGGCTAACGATTCCGGTGATCCGCATAGCGCCCACGTTGGCGCTGATGCCCTTGATGGCATGGAAAATTTGCTCCAGCTCCGCGGCGTTCTGGACTAACAAGTTCTCCTCAACCCGCCCAATCAAGCTCTCCATACTGTCGCCAAACGCCGCGTAAAGCTCGCTCAGGCCCTCGATATCGAAGGCCTCACGCAGCTCTGCCAGTTTGCTGCTCGCAATAATGGCCTCGCCCGCGCGCGTTCTGAATTGGACTGGCGGCGATGCGACAGGCGCTGCTGCGCCCAGCCAAC
>CANFVX010000212.1 GCA_947450495.1 Gammaproteobacteria bacterium | reverse complement strand
TCGACAGATGCGCCATTTTTACGGACTCAAACCGGTCGCCAAAAATATCTTTCACGACGTTGCCGAAGTGCGAGCCGTCGTTGCTGGCGGTGCCGGGCGGCACCAGCAAGTAACCGCCCAGAACATCGCAATACCAGCGCGTGGCCGCTTCGATATCCGGCACGCTAAGACCGATGTGATTCATGCGCATGGGTTGAGTCATGTGAAAGCTCCCCGTGAATAGTCGTTGTTGGTGATGGGTCGGTGCAGACGCCGACTACGGCGCTGTTTGGTAGAGCGCCAGGCGGTCCAGCCGGGCGCCGATCTCGTGCATGACGTCAAGAAAGGCCGGGCTTTCAACCCCGCCATAACGCTGCCTGAATTCCGCCTCGCTCAAACTTTCGCGCAAACCCTCGGGCGAAGGCAACCAGTCGGCGTCGCGGCGGCCGCTCGCGGCCAACTGCTGCAGGGCCAGCGCGGACTCCCGGGACGCAGTGGCGCGCTCACCAAAGCGGTTGCCGGCTTCATCGGCGAGTAAATCGACAAAGCTGAAGCCGCTGCCGTGGCGCGCGTCGTCGAGCTCTTTGGCAACGCCGACCGAGTTGGCGATTGCATTGCTGCCGGTGGCGGTGAGCAGCGCGGAAATCAGGAAATGCTGGGCTAAATCATGCCGACCGTGCAGGCGCACCGAGAGCGGCGTGGGGCGCGGCCACTGCGACGCTTCGGGCAAGAGCAGTTCGAGGCTGCTGCCGTTCACATAGCGCGCCAGCACCAAAAGCGCGGCCCGATTATCGGCCACCGGATCGTGTTCGCCTGCACTGGCGGCGGCATAGGCGAACAGCGGCCCGGCCAGCGCCGGCAAACTCGCCACATGCGGTGCCCGCGCGGTGATGGCGACCAGTTGCGTATGAAACTCCCGAATGCGGGCCTGCTGCCCGGGCGGGATGATCTGCGCCCTAAACACATCAGCCACCCGATCCTGCCATTCGTAGCGCAGCCGCAGCCGATCGGGCTCGAACGCCACCTCGCGAATCAGCGAACCGGGATCGCTCAAGCCGAGCGCGGCGTAGGCGAGGTCTAGCGCCTGATGCGCCAGCAGATCGGACACGCTGGCCGGCAGTTGCAAGGCCCCGACGCGAATGCCTGTGAGACGAGGCAAACCGTCGGCCGGGGCAAAGCCCAGCGCGATATTCAGATAGGGCGCCAAGGGCAGTCGCGGTAGCCGCCAGGCGAGATGAGCGGAAAGGGCTTCCGGAGAAATCGTCACCGTGGCGGCGCCTTCTGGCAGACCGCTCAACAAATAGTCCACCAACAGCGACAGTTCATCGGCGCTCAGCAACAGCACGCGCTCTTCGCCATTCCGCAGCTGGCGCGGGTCGTTGTCGCGAATGAGCGCACGAGCACGGGCGGCACGCACGCTGTCGAAATGCCCGGGGCCGTCAACCTCAGGGGCGAGACTCAGCAACGCCAGCGGCAGGGCGATCCCCACCAGCAGCAGCCCACCGAGTATCCATCGCCAGAGAGATGTCATGCCCGGCGCACGCCCGCGCTAATCCCCGGTTGGACGCGTGCTGCCGGCCATCGCGTCTTTCAGGCTGATGCGCAGCGGGTATTCGGCGTATTCGGCTTTGAGCTCGATGGTGTGCTCGTCGGGGTCGCGGATATACACCGAAGTGCCGAAACCGGTCGCGCCATAGAGCTCGAGCGGGCCCCACACGATGGGCACCTGATGCGCGGCCAGATGCGCCCGCACCGCCGCGAAATCCCCTTGCACCATCAGGCAGAGATGTTCGATGCCGCGCGACTCGCGCGGGGCCAACGTGGTGCCGGCCGGCGCCACCTGCAGGTCAATCAGATTTCGCCCGCAGCGCAGCTGATAGATTTGCAGGTCTTCGATCACGCGCTCCAGCGCGAGCCCGAGAATCTCCGTGTAGAAATGCAGCGTGCGTTCGATGTTGGTGACCTTCAGCACCACATGGTCGATGCCTCTGAACTGAAGGGGATGCTGGCCCGCCATGCGCTGACTCCTCTCGGAAAACTGTCTGCACGCTACTGCGCGCGGGCGTAGGCGTCCACCCTTGCGGCATCGAGCGGCTATGCTTGGCACACTCTGAGCTCAGCCCCCCGGAAAGGAAGTGGATGGATACCAACAAACTCGACCGCGTAGTGGCCGAAGCGCGCCGCGCCCGCGAAGAACGGGAGCGCGACTATCGCGCCCAGGCCTTGAAAATGTATCCGTGGATTTGCGGGCGCTGCACCCGCGAGTTTACCCGCACCAACCTGCACGAACTCACCGTACATCACCGCAATCACGACCACGACTACAACCCGCCGGACGGCACGAACTGGGAGTTGCTGTGCCTGTATTGCCACGACAACGAACACCAGCGTCTGCTGGAAGCGGGCAATAGCAGCGGCAACGGCAAGCAGAAGGAGGCGGCGCGCGGCACCGGCAACCCCTTCGCAGGACTGGCGGATCTGCTGAAGTCCGGCGACAAGTTCTGAGCCCATGCCCGACGCGGCGGTCGTGTGGCATCTGTACCTGCTCCGCACCGGCAGCGGCGCGCTCTATACCGGCATCACGACCGACCTTGAGCGTCGGTTCCAGCAGCACAGCGCGGGGAAAGGCGCTCGCGCGCTCCGCGCCAAAGGACCCCTGACGCTGGTCTATACCGCCGCCATCGGAGCGCGCGGCCCGGCGCTGCGGCTGGAGTACGCCTTAAAGCAACTCCCGCGTGCCGCGAAAGAAGCCCTGGTCAGCGCGCAGCCGTCGCCCGCCACGCTCGCGAGCACACTGGGTAAAACGCTGGATTAAGCGACGCGGGCGCGTTCCGGCACCCGGGCCAGCAAAGCGCTGCCCACCAGCATCACCGCCGAGAGCAAGCTCCAGGCACCTGTCCAGGAATGCGTGTGGTCGACAAACCAGCCGAACAGCGGCGGTAAAACGATGATGCTGGGATACATGATGCTCATCCCCAAACTCACCGTCCGCCCCTGACGCGCGCTGCCGCCGAGTTCCACCAGCAACGCCACCCAGTTGCCATGCCAGCCGAGCGCGTTGAAGGCGTACACCACCACCAAGGGCGCGATGAACCACAGCGAGGTGTTGGCCGGTAGCCAGCCAATGATGAGCGCCCCGACCGCCGCCGTCAGGTTCGCCAGCAGCAGCGCCGGCTTGCGCCGTCCGCCAAACAGCCGGTCGCTGCCAACGCCCCACAAAATGCGCCCCGCCGCCCCGCTGATCTGCGCCGCCACCAGCAGGCTGGCCGAAATCGCCACCGGGATGTGCTGGGTTTCGCGTAGGTAAAGCGCGAGATAGGTAATCAGTGTGAACTGGCCCAGCGTGAGCAAACCGCCCGCCACGCCCAGCGTCAGGATATGCCGCATCGCCTGCGGCGCCGGCGGCAAGGCGGCGGCGCTGGCCTGCGCCGGCGTCTGGGCCGGCGGATTGCGATACACCAACGCGCACAGCGCTGCGGCCAGCATGCAGCCCAGCCCACCGCAGGCCAGTGCCACCCGCCAGCCGGCCACCAGCGCAATCGCCGGCAAGATCGCCGCCGCCAGCGCCCCGCCCAAAGGGATCCCGGTCTGACGGATCCCCATCGCCGTGCCGCGCAGGGCGGGCGGAAACCAGCCCATGACCGTCTTGCTGCCCGCCGGCGTGGGGAAAGCACCGCCGACGCCGGCCATGAACAGCACGCCGAGCGCGGCCAAAAAACTATGCGTGGGCAACATGCACAAACAAAACGCGCCAACGATGAGGTTGCCGCCGACCAGCGCTACCCGTTCGCCTTTGACATCCACCACCCAGCCGGCGACCAGCATCATGGCCAGCGAGCCGCTCATCAGGGCTGAGTTAAACAAGCCCACTTCGCCGCGCGTCAGCCCGAGATCGGCCTGAGCAAAAGGCGCGAGCGTCGGCGCGCCCTGCACGATCACCGACACCGCCACCTGCGCCAGCAGCGCAAGCCCCAGCATCCGCCAGTGAGCGGAAGAATCAGCGGTGAGGGTATTCAGAGCTGCTCGGCCCGCCAGCGGACGGGCGCGATCCGGACATACACATCGCCGGCGACTTCCGCTGGTCCGCCAAGCGCCGCGAGATATCGCTCGGCGTCCGCATCGTCCAGATAGCGCCGCACCAGCGGCATTAACTCCAGCGTCCAGTCGATTGGTGCGATTTGCGTCACGCAGCCTTCAAGACTGACGTAGCGGTAAGGCCGTGTGGGCTCCTGCACGCACAGGCTGCAGCGGCCGGCGGTGGTGAGGAGCCGCGCCTTGCGCGAGTTCGCTTCCATCCATAGGCCGATTGCTGCGCCGTCCCAGGCAAACCAGATGGGGACGATGAGCGGGGCGCGGGCGGCGTCTTCGATCGACAGCACGGCCACTCGCGGCTCGGCGAGGAAGGCGCTGCGCTCGGCGGCAGTTAACACATGGGCCATGGGCAAGGCTCGGCACGGGAAAGCCGCACTATAACGGCTCGCGAGTCGTTCCCGGCAGACGATGGCCGCGATCGATCCGCTATCATCGCCGCATGACAGCAAAAGACTTTTCCCGTGGACTCGGATCCGCCCTCCTGCTGCTGAGCTTGCTCGGCAGCCCGGTGCAATTTGCGCAAGCGCATGCCGTGGTGGTGAAAGCTACCCCGACCGATCGCGCCACGCTCGGCAAGGTGCCGCCCGAAATCGTGCTGCAATTCAACGCCACACTGGAAAAGAAGCTGGTCCATCTCAAACTCGAGCGCGCCGACGGCAGCTCGCAACGCCTCACCGATATTGCCCCGGAGCCCGCGGTGGTGCGCTGTACCCTGCCGCAGGACCTCATCCCCGGCGCCTACACCCTGAAATACAAAGTGCTGGCCACGGATGGACATGCCACTCAGGGAGTGCTGCGTTTTACGTTGGAAGGCGGGCGCTAGGCCATGATCCAACTTGCTGGTTATTTTTCCGTGCTGCTGCACGCCATCGCGCTGGCCGGGATGGCCGCGAGCCTCGGTGGTCTGGTGTTTTGTGGCCTCATCCTGCGTCCGCTCGCCGGCGACGACAACGCCTGGACCCGTGCGGTGCTCCGGCTGGCCAAAACCGGCGTCTGGACTACCGTGACCTGTTTGCTCGCGATCCTGCTGCTCGCCCCCTGGGGGCTGGCGGAAGACGACAGCAGCTGGCCCTTCCTCGAATATCTCGATACCGGCTTTGCCCGCCTGAGCTGCCTGCGGCTGCTGCTGGGCGGGGTGTTCGCCGGGATGCTCATGCGCCTTGCCGCCCAGCCTGCAGCCCGCGCGCGCTGGCGCTGGGCGGGCGTGAGCGGTGGCGTGTTTGCGCTGAGCGGCGCCGGTCTGGTCCACGCGGTCAGCCGCTTAAGCGAAGTCGCGCCGCTGATGTTCGCCACCCTGCTCCATCAATTTGCGGCGATTATCTGGATCGGCAGCGTGTTTGCGCTCACCGTTTGCGCCGCGCAGGGTCGGGCCGGCAATCCGCTCTGGCCGCGCTTGCTCGCGCGATTCTCGCCGCTCGGGATGGCCTGCGTGGGCAGCCTCTTCGTGGCCGGGCTGTTTGTCGCCAGCCGCTATGTGGGCGACTGGGCGTCACTCATCGGCACCAACTACGGCATCATGGTGATCGCCAAGTTGCTGCTGCTGTCGGTGGCGCTCACGCTTGCGGCGCTCAACTTCAAACACACCCGACGATGGCAGCGTAGCGGTGCAGACAGCGTGCTCGCGCGCACCCTGCCCGTTTATATCGAAGCCGAACTCGTGGCGCTGGTGGCGGTGATGCTGCTCGGCGCGAGCCTCGCCGCCACGCCGCCCGCGACCGACCTCACCGGCGAGCGCGCCACGCTCGGCGAAGTCATCGAGACCCTCGCCCCAAAGGTGCCGCGCCTCCTGCCGCCCACCCGCGAAGCGCTGATGGCCGACCACGCCTCCTCGCTCGATTTCTTCAATCCGGCCACCGAAATGGACAAGGCGCAGAGCAACTTCAATCACAACGTCTCCGGCGTGTTGCTGCTGTTGATTGGGCTGGTCGCGATTATCGACCGCCTGCAACTCGCCCGCTGGGCGCGCCACTGGCCCTTGCTCTTTCTGCCGTTTGCGGTGCTGCTGCAAGTGATTGTGGAGCCCACCGGCTGGCCGCTGGGCAGTGAGGGTTTTTTCGAGCCGTTGCGCAATCCCTCGGTAGTCCAGCATCGACTGGCGAGCCTGCTGCCGCTCTTCATTGGCATCATGGAATGGCGGGTGCAAACCGGCGCGCTCGCCAACACGGTGTGGCGCTACACC
>CANFVX010000211.1 GCA_947450495.1 Gammaproteobacteria bacterium | reverse complement strand
TGAAGCGTCTCTGTCGGCATCTCTTCACCACCCACTGGCAGACCGCCCGGGCGTTTCCCGACGCCACAATGCGCGCTATCGAGCAGGCGATTGCGGCGGGCGAGCGCGAGACGTCCGGCGAGCTCCGGTTTGTGGTTGAAAGCGCCTTGCCTGCGGCCGCGCTATTGGCCGGGGAATCGGCGAGGGACCGCGCGCTCGCGCTGTTCTCCGATTTGCACGTGTGGGACACCGCCGAGAACAACGGCGTGCTCATTTACGTGCTGCTGGCCGATCGGCAGGTGCAGGTGCTGGCCGACCGCGCGGTGAACGCAAAACTGGGAACAGAGGTCTGGCTGGCCATCTGCCGCACGCTGGAGGCCGCGTTTGCGGAGGGTCGATTTCAGGCGGGCGCCATCGCCGCAGTGGAGGATCTGACGCGGCAGCTCAAGGTGCATTTTCCGGCGACCCACGGTGAGCGCAACGAATTGCCGGACCGGCCGCTGGTCATCTCGCATGGCCGCGTCCATCGGGTCGCGCACTGAGCCGTTCGGGCGGGCTGCGTTAGCGCCCCATTTTGCGGCCGCTCAGGCGCCGCGACGCGCTTGGCGGTTGAGCCCGTCCAGCAGCAAAAACTGCCGATGCCACACTGTCCGGAGGTCTCCCGGCTCACCGTACTGCCAGGGCCCTGCACTCAGGCCTCGAGACAGCAGAAACCCCGACTGATGGTCTCCCGACCTTCAGCATTCAACACCCGAAAGATGCTCACGCCTTGGCTGGGCGGGGCGGACTCCAGCCGGAGCGCGTCCGGTAGCCACACCATGCCGCTGAAGCGCCCGCCAAGGCGACGCACGCGCGCCGGCTGCTCGGGCGCTTGCTGTGCCATCAACCCGGAAACGGCATACGCCAGCGTGGCGGTCCCGTGCAGGATGATCTCCGGCAAACCAGCGGCCTGCGCGTAAGCGCGATCGGTGTGGATGGGATTCCAGATCCGTGAGCATTCGGTGTAGACGTGCGCGGCCTGCTCGGGGATAGCGATCGTGGCCGCCAATGGCGACTGCTCGGTGCCCCACTGACCGGGCCAGACCGGCGCCAGCGTGCGGTGGTCTCCCTCGCCTTCCAGCAACACTTCACGAAACAGATTGCCCTGCCAGGTGCGGCAGTAAAGTTCGCCAGCGGCATCGAAGGTGTCGATCTGCATGGTCAGAAACGCCCCGGGTCGGCGCTGTTCCACACCGACCACGCGCGCCTGCGCGCTCACCCGCGTGCCCGGGGTGAGGGGGCGAAAAATGTGCAGGTCGTGCTCAGCGTGGACCGACCGGGCACATTCGTCGGCGCTCAATCCGTGCACGCGAGTGGCGGCGAGTACCGCCAGAATGGCATCCCACTCGACGCACACCGGGAACACCGGGTGCATGGCCAGCGGGCGCGTGCTGTCCCTGAAACACGGTGCCGGGTCGGTGATTCCTGCGGCATACGCCATGAGCCAGCGGGCATCGATGTCATAGTGAAAAACCGGGCTTTCGAAACCCACGATCGACGGCTTTAGTGGCATCTTCAAAGGACTCCCCTGTCAGGTCGGTTGATTGTAGACGGCCCGCCGGTCCGGCGGTTGGCTGGTATTGGGCGCGCCACATCGCGTGCGCTATGGTGAGCGCCTCGCCGGCCATGCCGGTACGCGCCGACGCCGTCAACCATCGGCACCTCGCTCATCATTGGAGTCACTCATGACGATTTCGCAGCAGGGCAGCAGCCGTCAACTTCGCACGTCAAACTGGAATTTCCATTACCACGAAGCCGGTACCGGCCATCCCGTCATCATGCTCCACGGCTCGGGGGTTGGTGCGTCCGGTTGGAGCAATTTCTCAGGCAACCTGGCCGCGCTTGCCGCTAATTTCCGGGTGCTCGCGGTAGACATGCCCGGGTGGGGCGCATCCGATCCTTGCCCGGTCGACAAGCTGGACCACGTCGCGGCGCTGGTGGAGTTCATGGATACGCTCGGCCTGCCCAAGGCCGCGATGATCGGCAACTCGATGGGCGGCTGCACCGTGCTGCGGACCGCGGTTGAGCACCCTGACCGCATTTCGCATCTGATCACCATGGGCGCGCCGGCCAATCGACTGCCGCGACTGTTCAGCGCGGGAGATGGTCCCAGCGAGGGAATCAAAATCCTCATCGAGGGCTACCGGAATCCCAGCCTGGAGACCATGCGCCGGCTGGTTGAGATCATGTGCTTCGATAAGTCCTTCGCCTCTGACGAGCTGTGTGCCAAACGTTCAGCTGCGGCCAACGCTTACCCCGAGCATCTCGCGAACTTTCTCGCGGGTCTTTCGAAGGGTTGGCCAGTGCCGAAGATGGCCGCGCTCGAAAGTCTCATGCAGGTGAAGATTCCCGCCATGCTGATTCATGGCCGCGATGACCGCGTAGTGCACTACGAGCATTCGCTGCAACTCGCCTCGGTGATCCCCAATTCACGTCTGGTGCTGCTCAACCGTTGCGGGCACTGGGCGATGATCGAGCACGCCGCTGAATTCAATCGGCTGGTGGTGGATTTTATCTCGTACGCGTGAGCTGCGGCCTGCGCCTCAACCGCGTTCGGCAAGAAAATTCGGCGCGAGATCGCCGCAGCTGATCGGGCAGCGCTCGCATCGCAGGACCATGGGTGGTCGGGCGGCCGCGGTCCGGGGCAGACGCGCCGCGGCTTGCTGTTAGATGGCAGCGCCGGCGAGTTCGCCCGCGCGGAACATCTCCACCAGCCGGAATTTCTGCAGCTTGCCGGAGGCGGTGGCCGGGATGGCCGGCAGCGCATACCAGTGGCTCGGCACCTTGTGGCGCGCGAGCTGCGCCGCGACGTGCGCGCGCAGGGCGTCGCCGCTGGCCTGAGCGCCCGCTTTGAACGTCACCACCGCTGCTACCTGTTCGCCCCAGTAATCATCCGGCACGCCAAATACTGCGACTTCCGCCACGGCTTCGTGGGTGTAGAGCACTTCTTCAACTTCGCGCGGATAAATGTTTTCGCCGCCGCGGATGATGAGATCTTTCAGCCGTCCCGTGACCCGGCAATAGCCGCGCGCGTCCATCGCGCAGAGGTCCCCGGTGTGTAGCCAGCCGTCGGCATCGATGGTCGCGGCAGTGGCTTCCGGCATGTCGTAGTAGGCCATCATCACGTGGAAACCCCGGGTGCAAAGTTCGCCGGGCTGGTCCACGGGCAAAATCTGGCCGGTGCCCGGATCGATAATTTTGACTTCGATTTGGGGAATGGGCTGGCCGATCGTGGCGCTCTTGTCTTCGTCCCTGTCGGTGAGGCGGGTGTGGGTGATAGACGGTGAAGTCTCGGTCTGGCCGTAGCCGATGATGAGCGTCACGCCGAACTGGGCTTCCACCTGCCGCACCACTTCGATGGGCACGATGGTAGCGCCGGAGAACATCGTCACCAGACTGGACAAGTCGCGCGGGCGTTTGGCCTGCGCCGCCAGCAGCGCAATGAGCATGGTGGGGACGCCAAAACCGAAGGTCACCCGCTCCTGTTCGATGAGATCGAGCATCAGCTCGGGCTCGAAGGCCGCAGGCAGGACCAAGGTGCCGCCGGTCTGAGCGGTGCCCAGCACATTGGCCACGCAGCCTGCGGTGTGGAACAAGGGCGCCACGCCCAGATTCACCGTGGTGGGGCCCAGCGCTTTGATGATCGCCATCATCCGGGCGTTATTAGTCACGCTGTAGTGATTCAGCAGGGCGCCTTTGGGCTGGCCCGTAGTGCCCGAGGTGTACTGGATCATGCAGGGCTGATGAGGGTCGATGGCTGGCAGCGACTGGGTCGCCGCGCCGCGCGCCATGAACGAATCGAGCGCCTCAAGGCAGGACACATGGCGAAGAGTGAGCCCTTCCAGCGCGCTCGCCTCCGCGATCGCCGCGCCCATGTCGAGCCCGCGATAGTGCGTTTGATGAAACACGCCGCGCGCCCGCGACTGGCGCAACACATAGGCCAGTTCGTTCACCCGGGCCGCCGGGTTGACGGTCACCATCACCAGCCCGGCCAGCGCGAGACCATATTGCAGGATGACCCACTCGGCGCAGTTGCCGCCCCAAATCGCCACGTGCTCGCCGGGCTCAAATACGGTCAGCAATGCGCGCGCCGTTTGTTCGGCCTCGGCGTGGAGCTGGGCGTAGGTCCAGCGCCGACGCTGCGCCGGATCCTCCACCGCCTCGACCAGCGCCGGGTGCCCGGGGCGCGCCAACGCGGCCTCCCGCAAGACGCCGGCGCCACTCGTTTCCAGCAGCGGGATGTCGTCGGTCGCCGCCCAGTAGGATTCGGTGCGAGCGTTCATGTGGGGAGTCCCAGCACCTGCTTGGCCAGGATGTTGCGCTGGATCTCGTTGCTGCCCGCGTAAATCGGCGCCGGGCGGGCGTTATAGAAATGGCTCAGGACATCAATCCTGGCGTCGCCAAAGGCCTGCTTGCCGACGATGCCGGCGGCGTCGCCAGCGGCTTCCAGAATCATCTCGCTAAGCCGCACATAGGTTTCCGTCGACCAGATCTTGAGCACGGAAATATCGACGCCCGGCACGCCGCCCTGTTTCACAATCGCCGCGTACTCGCCGTACAGCGCTTCCAGATCGAGCACGTCCAGTGTGATGCCGGTCAGCGCATCGCGGGTCGCGGCGTTGTCGATTTGCCCGTTCGCCACCAGCAGTTCGCGCAACTGATGCACCGCGTGCTGACAGAGCTTGGGGGAGCCCACGAACAGGCGCTCATGGCCGAGCAGTGACTTGGCAATCGTCCAGCCCGCATTGAGTTCGCCCACCAGGTTGTGGCGCGGCACCCGCACGTTATCGAGAAAGACCTCGCAGAAATCGACGTGCCCACCCAGATTCACGATCGGGCGCACGGTGACGCCGGGCTGGCGCAAATCGATGAGCAGGAAGCTGATCCCGGCCTGCGGTTTGACGTTGGGATCGGTGCGCACGAGGCAGTACATATGCGTGGCGTCGAGCCCGTGGGTGGTCCACGTTTTCTGGCCGTTGACGATGAACTCGTCCCCGTCCAGCACCGCGCGGGTGGCGAGCGCCGCGAGGTCGGAGCCCGCTTCCGGTTCCGAGTAGCCCTGACACCAAATCTGCTCGCCGGTCAGCGCGGCCGGCAGATATTGCTCGCGCTGGGCGGGCGTGCCGTAGCTCATCAGAATCGGGCCAATCATCACGATGCCCTGATCGGGCGCGCGCGCCACGCCCCAGCGTTCCAGCTCTTCGATGAAGATCAGCATTTTGTTGGGCGCGAGACCCATGCCGCCGTGAACTACGGGCCAGGCCGGCGCCGCCCAGCCCTGCGCGACCAGCTGGGCGTGCCAGACTTTGATTTCAGACCAGCGGAGTTGATCTGGCACGTGACGAAGTTCGGCTGGGTAATTGGCTTCGAGCCAGTGCCGCACGGTACTGCGGAACAGCGCGTCATCGAGGCTATTCCAGTCGCCGTCGGTGGGGCGGAAGTCAGCGGCGAGCGGCGGCGGCAAGACCGCGGCGGCATCGCCCTCGGCGCCCAGCGCTAGGCTGCTGGCGGCGAGCACGGTTCGCGCACCGCCAAAGCGTGCGCTCATCACCAGCGCGCGCTGCACGTACAAGGACACGTCGCACTGCTCGGTATAGCCGATGGCGCCATGCAGCTGAATCGCCTCGCGGACAATGCGGGTGGTGGTGGCGCAGGCCCGATGGCGCGCGCGCGCCGCCATCAGCGTCAGTGCCGGCGTGGCGGCTTCATCGCCCTGTGCGAGCGCGACCGACAAGGCCGCCTTGCTCAAACGCAAATGGAGATACATGTCGACCAGGCGGTGCTGCAAGGCCTGGAAGGTGCCGATGGGGCGGCCGAACTGACGGCGCACGCGCAGATACTCCGCCGTGATGTCGAGCAGGCTTTCGCCGAGTCCGAGCAGATAGGCGCTGGCGCCCAAGCCGGCGAGCGCCCGGGCCCGCTCCAGCACTTCAGAGATGACTTGCTTGGTGTGCAGTCGGTCTGCGGCCGGGCAGCGCACGCTCTCGAGATGGAGTTGGCCATCGCGCGTGCCATCGGCCAGCGTCAGGGCTTCCACGCGTACCCCTGCGGAGGCGCGCGGCACCACAAACAGGCTCGGCTCGCCATCGCAGTCTGCGACCAGCAAAAAATAATCGACGTCGGGCGCAACCGGCAGCTGCGCGACCGTGCCATGCAGTTCGTAGCCGTCGGCGAGCGCCACGGCGCGAAGTGGATTGGGGGTTTCCGCCCCGGTGGCGAGCGAGGTGGTGAACAAGGCCTCGCC
>CANFVX010000210.1 GCA_947450495.1 Gammaproteobacteria bacterium | reverse complement strand
GGTAAGCCCCTTGTTGGGAAAGAGGATCTCGCAGTCCACGCCGTCACGCGCCAGCGCGGCAAGTCGCTCTTCCGGCGTTTTGCCGGACTCGCTGCGTTCCAGATCTTCCCCTTCGAGCGTAAAGCTGCCCACACGAATGGGGCGAAAGCCCTCAGTTTTCTGCAGTTTCGAGCCATCGCCGCCAAGCACGATGCCCGGCAGGCGCTCCTGAAACTTCGGGTCCATGCGGGCGGACAGAAAATCGTTCGGCTCCTGCACGTGGCAGTCGGCGGAGACGATGAAATATTTGCGGGCGGCGTCCGGACGCGGCGAGCGCGGCCAGTCGGTGCTGCCGGGGGTTTGCTGGCGCCAGAGGTTGTTGGGGTCGGCTTGGTTCATCGCGGCTGCTCCACGGTTGAAGGAAGGCCACCGTTGCGGGGAAGCGCGCGCTGCGGTGGCGGCAGCGGCGTGGCGGTCCGTTCATCCTTCGACTGCGCGGAGGATGAACGGGGTTTGGGCTCTTCAGCTCAGTCTGCCGTGCGCGCCTCCGTTAGTCGAAGGGCGGGGTAGGGCACTGACCCGTGGCGTACTTGCGTTAAATCCGCTCGATGATGATCGCCGGCGCCATGCCGCCCGCCGCACACATCGTCACCAGACCAAACTGCTTGTCCTGACGTTCCAGCTCATCCAGCACCGTGCCGATCAGCATCGCCCCGGTCGCCCCGATGGGATGGCCGAGCGCGATGGCGCCGCCGTTCACGTTCACCTTGTCGCGGTCCAGATTGAGATCGCGCTGGTACTTCTCGGCGACGACCGCGAAGGCTTCGTTGATCTCGAACAGGTCAATGTCCTGCAAGCTCAGGCCGGCCTTCTTCAGCACTTTGTGGGTGGCCGGCACCGGCGCGTTCAGCATGAGCGTGGGCGAGTCGCCCATATTGGCCATGGCCACCACCCGGGCGCGGGGCTTCATGCCGTGGGCGCGGGCGAACTCGGGTGAGGCCAGCAGCAGCGCCGCCGCGCCGTCTGCCACGCCCGAGGAATTGCCGGCGTGATGGCGGTGGTCGATTTGGAGCGCCGGATAGACCTGCGCCACCAGCTGGCGATAGGTCGTCCCCGCGTCGTCCAGCGGGTGGTCTGCCATCGCGACGAACGCAGCTTTCAGGCCGGCCAGATCGGCCAGCGTGGTCTGCGGGCGCGGCAGTTCGTCGCGGTCCAGCGCCAGCGTGCCATCGGCATGAAAGACCGGCACCAGACTGCGCGCAAACCGGCCTTCGGCAATCGCCCGGCCGGCGCGCTGCTGGCTCACCACGCCGAGCGCGTCCAGCGCTTCACGCGAGATGTTTTCCATGGTGGCGATGGCGTCGGCGCAGATCCCCTGATGGGGCTGCGGGTGCATGGCGCGCAGGTGCAGGTTGTCGCTGTCCATGAAGGGCGAGAACTTAACGCCCGGATTGCCGTAGGTGGACATCATTTCAGTGCCGCCGGCAATCACGAGATCTTCCGTGCCCGACATCACCGTGGCGGCCGCCAGATTGACGGCCGTGATCCCGGAGCCGCAGTAGCGATCGAGCGTGACGCCGCTGGAGCGGATGTCGTAGCCGGCGTCGAGCGACGCCATGCGGGCGAGATCCCCGCCCTGTTGGCCGCGCTGGGTGCTGGTGCCCCAGATGATGTCGTCCACCAGCGAGGTGTCGAGTGCGTTGCGTTCGGCCAGCGCCTTCAGCACCGTTGCACCGAGGTGCTGCGGGTGGAAGTTGGCGAGTGCGCCTTTGCCGAGTTTGCCCACGCCGCGCGGTGTGCGGCAGGCGTCGATGATCCAGACTTGAGACATGGGGTGTTCCTTGTTTGAAGCGCGCTTCAGCGCGGGGCCATGCGGATGGCGCCGTCGAGGCGCACGTCTTCGCCGTTGAAGTAGCCGTTGGTGATCATGGTGTGCGCGAGTTGCGCAAATTCCTCCGCCTGACCGAGACGCTTGGGGAAGGGCACCTGGGTGGCGAGGCTGGCGCGCACGGCTTCTGGCGCACCTTTCAGCAGAGGGGTATCGAAAATGCCCGGCAGGATGGTGTTGCAGCGAATGGCGTCGCCCGACAGATCGCGGGCCACCACCAGCGTCAGTCCCACCACACCGGCCTTTGAAGCCGAGTAGCCGGCCTGGCCAATCTGGCCGTCTTCGGCTGCCACCGACGCCGTGTTGACGATGGCGCCACGGTCACCGTCTTCCAACACCGGCAAGCTCAGCATGCCGGCCGCGCTCTTGGCGATGCAGCGGAAGGTGCCAATGAGGTTTACCTGGATGATGCGCTCGAAGTTTTCCAGCGGGTATTCGCGGATTTCCCCGGTCTGGCGGTCGCGGGAAACGGTCTTGGCCGCGCCACCGCCCACGCCCGCACAGTTCACCAGAATGCGTTCTTGGCCGTTGGCGGCACGGGCCTTGGCGAAGGCCGCGTCCACTTCTTCGGTGGAGGTCACGTTGACCTTGCAGAACACACCGCCCAGTTCGGCGGCGAGGGCTTCGCCGCGTTCCGCGTTGAGATCGAAGAGCGCGACCTTCACGCCCTGTGCGGCCAGCAAGCGGGCCGTGGCCTCACCGAGGCCCGAAGCGCCGCCGGTAATGACGGCCGAGATGGTTGAATCAAGTTGCACGCGGACTCCCCTTTGTGACGTGTTGTTATTGGACGCTGATTGTCGCCAAGCCGATGCCCGACGGCTAGCGCATGCTGCCCGGAATAATGATCCGGCGCTCCAGCAGGCGCGCGGCCACCACCACCACCGAGACCAGCGCCAGATAGACCAGTGCGGCGAACGCATAGGCTTTGAAAAACTGGAAGTTGGTGGACGCCAGTTCCTGCACGCGGGCGAAGAACTCGGTGTACTGGATGAGGAAGGCCAGCGTACTGTCCTTCAGGTTAAGAATGACCTGATTGGTCAGCGCCGGCACCGATAGCCGCAGCACCTGCGGCAGGATAACGAGACCGAAAATTTGCCGATGGCTGAATCCCTGCGCGGTGGCGGCTTCAAGCTCGCTGGCGTCCAGCCCGTTGTAAGCGGTGCGCAGGTAGGCGGCGTTGTAGGCCGCCACGTTAAACGTGAAGCCGAGGACCGCCACCGCAAAGGGCGACACGCGAATGCCCCACTGCGGCAGGCCGTAGTACATCAGGAACAGCAGCACGATGAGCGGCATGCCAATGAGAAACGAGATATAGCCGTTGATGAACCGCCGAACCCAGCGCCGTGGGCTGAGCCCGAGGTAAAACACGGCGATGCCACCCAGCAGACCGTTGATGCTGATGATCGCCGTGAGCAGCACGGTTTGGCCGAGACCGGTGACCAGCAGCGGCCATTGCTCGACCAAATCGCCCACAAACGACTGCCACTCGCTCACGCGCTGAATCCTTCCCGGCCAAAAAAGGCCCGCACCTGCGGATCGGCATGGTTGGCGGCGAGCCGGGCGATGCTGTCCTGAGCGCGGATGACGCCCTGGTCGAGAAAGATCACCTCATCGGCGATGTTCTGGGCGAGCACGAGATCGTGGGTCACGCAGAGCATCGTCACCTGCTCCTGATGCAGGCGGTTGATGAGCCCCGCCACCTCGCGCGACATCACCGGATCGAGCGCCGAAGTAGGTTCATCAAACACCACGACCGCAGGGTCCATGGCCAGCGCGCGGGCGATCGCCACGCGCTGTTTTTGACCGCCGGAAATCTGCGCCGGGTATTTATCGCGATGGCTGGCCATTTCGAGGCGGTCGAGTTCGTGCAGGGCTTTTTGCTCGGCCTCGGCCCGGCGCAGGCCGCGCAGTTTGCGCAGGCCGAGGGTCACGTTGTCGAGCACCGTTAAATGCCGGCAAAGCGCGAATTGCTGGAACACAAAGCCAATGCTCTGGCGCAGCGCGCGGACATCAACGCCCGGCGCGGTGATGTCTTCGCCCCGGAACCGGATGACGCCGCTGGTGGGCTCCACCAGCCGGTTAAGACAGCGCAGCAGGGTCGATTTGCCGCAGCCAGAGGGCCCCATTACCACTTTGATGTCGCCGGCGAACAGCTCGAGATCAACGCCGTTCAGCACCGTGTGATCGCCGAAGCGTTTCACCAGCTGGCGAATCTCGATCAGCGGTGAGGCGCTCATGCCGGGCGCATTCCCGGAATCTCAAAACGGCGTTCCAGCCCGCGAATGAACACCATCAGCAACCGGAAGATGGCGAAATACACCACCCCCACCGCGAGATAAATCTCGATGCCGCGATGGGTGGTGGCCACCAGCGACATCGCTTCCTTGGTGACTTCCGGTAATCCTACGGTGTAGGCGAAGGGCGAATACTTCAGCACCGTGGTGAACTCATTCACCATGCCGGGCACCGCAAAGCGCAGCATCTGCGGCAATTCGATATGGCAGAAAATTTGCCCGCGCGTCATGCCGCTGGCCGTGGCGGCGAGGATTTCGCTCGCGTCGACGCTGCCCAGCGCGCCGCGAAAGACTTCGGCCAGATAGGCCCCGGCAATCAGGCCCAGGCTTAACATCATGGCCAGCAACGGCGCGACTTTGAGCCCGAGCCCGGGCAGGCCGAAATACACCACGAACAGCAGCACCAGCACCGGGATCCCGCGAAAGATATAGGTGTAGACGTCTAGCAGTAGCGCCGTGCCAGCGCCACCCAGCTGCCGTGATCCGGCGATCAACAAGCCGCTCAAGAGGCCGGTGACGCTGCACGCCAGCGTCACCAGCAGCGTGTAGCCCACGCCATGGCTGAGCTGGCGCAGGATGTCGAGAAAGCTCACGCGCTGCGGGCTCGCGGGTTTACTTCATCCACTTATCGAGAATGGCTTTGAGCTTGTCCGGGCCAAGTTCGGTCAGGTACTGGTTGAAATCATCCCGGCGCGCGCTGCCTTTCGCAAAGGCAAAACCCAGCTGGTCAAAGCCCTTGAACACATAGCTGCTCGCGAGCGGCATTTTTTCCTTGTTCACGAAATTGGCGAGCACCGGTTCTTCAATGAACGCGAGGTCGAGATTGCCGTTCTGTAAATCGGCGACAACTTCGTTGTAGGTGGGATAGAGCTTGACCTGCGCGAGGGTGTAATAGCCCTTGGGTTCAAATTCATTCTTGATGAGGTCGTTGTAGGCCATGCCGCGCGGGTAGCCAAGCGAATACTGCTTGAGCACGGCCAGATCGGTGATTGTCAGGTTTTTGCTTTGCAGGCTCACCAGATGCCAGGCGTTGTCGTAATAGGGCGTAGAGAAGTCCATCGCCTGCTTGCGCTTGTCGGTAATCGAAATGCCGGAGAACGCGACATCGGCCTGACCGCTCGACACCGCGCCCAGCATGCCCTGCCAGTCGTAGGCGGTGACTTGCAGCGTGCAGCCGCGCGCCTTGCAGTAGCCTTCAAAGATTTCCAGATCCGCGCCCACCGTTTTGCCATCCTGCGTGAACAACATCGGCGGTGACGCCGGAGACACCGCCACTTTCACCACGCCTGCAGTGCTCGCCGGCGCGGCGGTCGTGGTCGTTGGGGCGGATTCCTGTTTGCCGCAGGCGGTGAGCATGAGCGTGCAAAGCAGGCCGAGGAAGACGGAACGTAAGGTCATGGCAAGACTTTCTGGAAAAGAGTGGAGTTTGGAAGCTAGCACGGCAGAGACGAGATTGCCTGCGAGCATGCGTCAATCGGTAAACACCGCGACGTTCCGCCCGTCGGCCTGCCTCACCCGCAGGGCGCGACCCACCTGATTTTCGTCCAGCAGCGCCCCATACATCGCGGGATCCGGCGCGCCGTTGGCGACGAAGCGCAAGCCTTGCGGGGTGTGCCCGTAAAGCAGCGAACACACCGGCAGGTGGTCGCGGCCATAAATCACGGTGTAGGTATCGAGGAAGCCCGAGCCCTCAGGCGCGGCGACCATCGGCACCGGCTCCGCGCCTGCATCCGGAGCGGCTGTGTCGGCGAGATCCGCGTCGCGCAGATCAACCTCACGCGGCGTCGCGCTGTAAATGCCGGCGGCGTATTTGTGCATGAACCAGCCGAGCGCGGTGCTCATGCCGCTGCGATAGCGACCGGCCGCTATCGCCTCGGCCAGCGTCGCGATGCCGTGCAGGGCGTAGTTGCTGCCCGGGCCGCCAAAAAAGCCGAGGCCGCCGGTGAGCGTGAGCGGTCGCGGGTCGTGTTCACCGATGCCGATTTCGCGCTTGGCCACCGTCACCGCGCAGGGGAAGCAGCTATAAAGATCGAAGCATTCAAGTTCAGCGGCGCTAACGCCGGCGCGGGCTTCGGCGCTGCGCACCGCCTGCGCCATTGCCGGGCTGCG
>CANFVX010000209.1 GCA_947450495.1 Gammaproteobacteria bacterium | reverse complement strand
GCGTTGAACGAGGGGAAGAACATGCCGTGGGAGATGCCGAGCAGGCCGCCGGAAATCAGCAGGCCCACCTGCGGCAACCAGATGAGCGACAGCGGCGCGAAGATGTAGAGCAGGAGCATGGCCTTCGCCACGCGCAGGCGGCCGAGGCGATCGGCGATGCCGCCCAAGCCCACGCGCACGGCCATCGCGCAGCCGGCAAAGCCCGCCAGAAAACCGGACACCTGTTTGAAGCCGCAGGCAATCGCCCAGGGCTGATAGAAGGTAAACATGGAACTGAAGGTCCAGCCCACCAGGGCAGTGACCACCAGCACGCGCTTCAGCCCCGGGCGGCGCAGGAGTTCGCGCATTGAGGTGGACTCGTCGCGGGACTGCGGGCGGTGATGCTCTGGCAGCCAGCGGGCCAGTACCGCTGCGGCCAAGGCTCCAACCACCGTGATGGCAAACACGGTGGGCCAGCCGAAGGCGTTTGCGCCCCACTCGGCCAGCGCCGGCCCCAGCGCATTGGTGGAAATCATCACCGCGCCAAACATGCCGATGGCCTGCCCCATTCGTTCGCGCGGCGCGATGTCGGTCGCTAGCGTCGACAGAGCGAGATAGAACAGCGGCCAGCCTACGCCCTGCGCCAGACGCAGGATCCACAGCAGCGGCCCCACGCGATCGACAAACAGGAAACCCGCGCTGGCAACGGCGAACAGAACAGAGCCGGCACACACGAAAAAACGCCGCCCGCGCCGATCCATTTGCACCCCGGCCCAGGGCATACACAAGACCGACGCCACCAGCGACACCGCGCTCACGCCGCCGATAGTGCCGGCGTCCGCGCCCAGTTCTACGGCCAGAAACTTGGGCAACAAAAAGTAGGCGGAGAACGCCATGCCGATGATGGATGTCACCACCAGCAGCAGCACGAACTGCGGGCTAAAGAGTCGCGTGGAAGTCGAGGTCACGCGCGGTACCCAAGCGACTGAGACGGGGCGTACGGGCGCGCGAACGCAAGGGAAGGAGCGCAATGGTGTAGCGCTTTCCGCGTGCGGTTTCGCGGGCGAGCGCGGAGAACTATCGCCGGATCAGCCACCATTGAGATCGGGTGGAAAGCGCCCCAAAGCGAGCGACACCCGGTTGGCGCGGGCAAGTCTGGACAACAGCGCATGAAGGTCTCGATTTGAGGCGTTGGGACTGGACCCGCATCTTCGCCCAAAAACGCGCCAAGGTAAGCCCGCATTCTGGGGTAAAGCCATCGCGGCATCGGGGCGATTGGGCTCGCCATGCATCAGGCGCGCGTCGCCATTTCATCCAATTCGGATGTGATGCCGGCCAAACCAGCCACAAACGCCGCTTAGAATTCGCCACCAGTGACGCGACCTGATGTGCGCTAACAGAACGCTCCGCAAGCCGGCGCTAATTCACCGTGCGGCATTCAGGATCGCGGTCGATAGTCTTCGCAACAGTCAACGCGCGTCGTTCACCGTTCACCCGTTTCTTTCCTCAATCAGGACCGCACTCTTTATGAAATTTCCCAACGTTCGCCCCCCGCAAACGCTACTCACGCTCAGTCTGGCGGGCGCCCTTGGCACCATGATGCTGGTCGCCAATGCCGGCGCCGTCACCGCGGCCGAAGCGCCTGGCACCATCAGAATGTTTTCGGTGGGGAAAGGTCAGGGCGTTGACCCAGCCGGCTCCGGCAGTACCCATGAACTCGTCGTGCGCGGCACCAACGAAGTGTATTTCGTGCAGCAGAAGCAGGAGCGTCTGGGCACCATCACCACCAATCCGCGCAGTACGCAGGGCCAGGTCACGTTTCGCCAAATGCCCACCGGGAGCGAGCCGCACGGCATCACCTTCTTCAACGACCAGCCGTGGGTGTTGCTCGAAGGCACCTCGGAAGTGGTACCCCTCAGCCGCCTCTTTAATGGCATCACACTGAATCCCGACCTCTCCCATAATCCAGGCTCGGAAGCCGGACCGCACGGTGTTACCAGTTCCGGCGGCTTGCTGTGGTACGCCGGCAAAGAAGGCAGCGTCTTCGGCTGGGTTGATCCGGTCACTCGCCGTCAGGGCTCGGTGGCGGCCCCGCTGGTGGCCGCTGGGGGGAGTTCCGGCGGTGATTCCGCCAAGCCCATCTGGGTGGCGCCAGAGAAGAACGGCGGCGTATGGGGCACCGAACTGATCTCATCGAAAATTTGCCGGGTTACGGTCTCCAAAGCTGGCGTCACCACCATCAAGGAATGGACGCTGGGCGATGACGGTGTCACCGACTACCCCATTGGCATCGTGGATGATGGCGAGGGCGGTGCCTGGTTCACCGCCGAGGGCGAGCCCGGCGACCCGACGGCCTCCGGCTATTTCGGACACCTGACCGCGTCTGGCCAGATTTACACCTGGAGCGTGCCTACCCGGTTTGGTCGACTCGGCGGCTTGTCGCTGGATAAAGCCGGCAACCTCTGGACCGAATACACCACCTCGCTTCAGGGCAGCCCCACCGCCACCATCGCGAAAGTGGTCATCAGTCGTTTGCCCCAGCCGTCCGCCAGCGCGGCCGTCAAAACTGCCGCCGGTTACCGGTTGAACATCCTGAACCCTGGCAGTGCAGTGACCGAAATTCCAGTGCCGCAAGCCGCCGGCATCAACCACTTCCTGCACCGAATCGTGGTGGACTCCTCAGGCAAGCGCGTGTGGTTCAGCGACATCTGGGGCGACCAGATCGGCGTGTACTACGTGCCGTAAGCGGCGCCGTCTGACGGCTCGCGACCGCCATCCCGCTTGTGGGATGGCGGTTCGCCTGAGATGCTCCGGAAGCGCCTGCGCGCTCAACCGGACTGCCTCTTACATGCCCGCTTCCGCCAGCCCCTGGCTCCATCACGCCGTCGCCCGTATCGAAGCTGACTATCAGCGCAGCGCCGATACGCATCTCATCGCCCTGCCCTTGCCCGGCTTCGCTCGTCACGGCATCGATCTCTACCTCAAGGATGAATCCACGCATCCCACCGGCAGCCTCAAACACCGCCTGGCGCGTTCGCTATTTCTATACGCCCTGTGCAACGGCTGGCTGCACGAACACTCGACGGTGATTGAAGCCAGCAGCGGCTCGACCGCGGTAAGCGAAGCTTACTTCGCGCGCTTGCTGGGCCTGCCTTTCGTGGCAGTGATGGCCAAGAGCACCTCATCCGAGAAAATTGCGCAGATTGAGTTTTATGGCGGCCGTTGCTTGCTGGTGGATTCCGCCGCCGGCATCCACGATGCGGCGCGCGCTGAGGCTGCGCGTACTGGCGGCCATTTCATGGACCAGTTTCTCTACGCCGAGCGCGCCACCGACTGGCGCGGCAACAACAACATCGCCGAAAGTCTGTTCAGCCAGATGGCGCGCGAGCGTCACCCGATTCCGCGGTGGGTTGTGGTGGGCGCCGGCACCGGCGGCACCAGCGCTACGCTGGGTCGGTACATTCGCTATCGTCGGCACTTCACGCAGGTGCTCGTGCCGGATCCGGAAGGCTCGGTATTTGCGCCCTACCATCGCAGCGGCGACACCACGCTTACTGCGAGTGGCTCGAAGATCGAAGGCATTGGTCGCCCGCGGGTGGAGGCGAGTTTCATCCGCAGTCTGATCGATCGCATGGCGCAGGTGCCCGATAAAACCTCTGTCGCCGCTATGCGCCTGCTATCGCAGCGACTGGGCCGGCGAGTAGGGCCTTCTACCGGCACTAATTTCGCCGGCATGCTCATGCTCGCCGAAGAGATGCGGGCTGCCGGGGAGCAAGGCGCTATCGTCTCCCTGCTCTGTGATTCGGGTGAACGCTACCTGCAGAGCTATCACAGCAAGCGCTGGATTGAAGAACACTTTGGCGACTGCGCCGCAGAGGAAGCGGCGTTACGGGCCACGATAGAACACTGAGCCTCGGCAGAACTGGCGCCCATTACCGTAACGAGTGCTCGCGATCGAGCAGCGCACGTGCGCGTTCGGCCGGGTTCACCAGCGTTTTGAGATAGCGCTGCGCTTGCAGCCGGCTGGCGTCTTCTCTGATTCTCGCAATCTGGTCGTCGACGGTTTCTTCATGAAACGCACTCTTGGTCAGGATGACCACCATCTCCAGCGTCAGCACCAGCGAAAACAGCACCAACCAGAACGCCTGCGCGTGCCGCTTGCCGTGCAAATAGCGCAACAGGGCTTCCATGCGCTCCAGTAAGCCCGCTTGTTGTTGAATGTTGGCGCGGGCGGACTTGAGGTTCGCGGCCTCCTGAGACTCCAGCTTTGCAAGCTCGGTCGTGGCCCGCAGGTATTCCAGACGCATGAGTTCGGCCTGCCTTGAAAGCTCGCGATAAATAGGGCCAACGCTCGCCTTGCCGCTGCCGCAGGTGCCGTTGGCTTCGCAGTTCGCCTGCTGCTGCAACTGGAGCCAGTCGTTTTTGGCGGTCGCCGCAAAGGCCTCCGCCTTAGTCCTGCGCGCCACGGCCTCCTGCGCCAACTTCTGCTCGATACCGGCCTTAAGCGACGCTGCAATTTCTTTTTCGAACAACACGAGGTCAAAAGTAGAGGCCGCGAGCATTGCCACCAGCAGACCAATCATGATGCGCAAGCAGGCCACCGCCCGCGATCGCGGCACCACGAGAATGAGTCGCTCAAGCACGTAGATAAGCGCGGCGCAAAAAACGCTGACCAACACCGCGTCGCGCGTGGAAAACCCAAAAATCCGCGTGGCGATGGCATGACTGGTCACCGCCCATAGGGCGACGGGAATGTGCATGGCCAGCGCAAACGCCTTGAGCCGGGTTCGCGTTGACGGATGGAGTCGTGGCAGGCGAGCCCAGTCCTCACCCACAATCAACGCGCAGTAGTGGAGAAACATCTAGAACGCTTCCTCAGCGACGCTCACCAACAGCTGAAACTCAATAGCGGTCTTCACGCCGCGCAGAAACCCCATCTGATACTGGTTAAGCGCTTCGAGAATCCAGCCCTTGCCATCCGCAGCGGCCAGAATCTCACTCCGCAACACACCGATTTCGCGCTCCAGACGCTCACAGGCCAATTGCAATCGACGCTCGACGCTGCGGTCCAAGCCCTCGGTCTCGAGCAAGCTGTCGTGCAAGCGAAAGTGCTCCGCCATGCGCCGCTCAATCATCAGCTCCAAGAGTTTCTGGAATCTCGCGATCAAGCCGTTACGCCCCTGCTCCAGCGCGCTCTGAGTGCGATGAATCGCGCCGTCATGGCACCCGCACTCGTGGTGCTCTTGCGAAAAAAAAGCCAGGAGTTGGGGCGCATCGAGCAAGCCGGCGCGACCGGCACTCGGGCGCTCAGCGCTCGGATTGTCCTCGGGCGGCACGCCGTTGCGCTCAAAATTGGCGTTAACGTGCGGCAGAAATTCGACCACGTTATCGGCGCGGGGTCTGGACCCAAGTCTTTCCTCTGCTCCCAAGGGCGCGTCATCTACCGACTGCTTGCCGGGACCGCGCGTTCTGAAAAAAGCCGATTTAAATAAATTCATAGTGACTCCATCGCTTCCCGGATCTCGTTGGCGGAAGGGCGCAATTCCTGAGGCCCTGGTGATTTATCCCCCGGCCCGCTGACACGCGGAACAGGGGCTCACATGACCTAGACGGCGGTCACTACAAATTTTTAATATTTTTTTTCAGGTCTTGGACCGCTCGACTTGAAGGCAGGACATCCCCCCAAATGCGGGCTTACACTGCGGCCTCGCGGCCAAGCTGAAACAGCCGCCACTCCGGAGAGCGCCCATGACCAACCCGTTTCCGCCCGTGCCTGTGAACGACCTCGTATTGGTCATTACTCATTTGCAGAATGATTTCTGGCATCCCGATGGTCGGGGTTACGTGTTCACCCGCGACACGCTGCCGCATCCCGATACCAAAGACCGCATCGCCGCCGTGATTGCCGCCTGTCGCGCGCACGACGTGCCGATTATTTATCACAACGAGACTTTTAGGCCCGGCCATCCGGAATTGTCGATACGGCGTGGTGGCTACGTGCGCGGCTCGGGCCGCGTGCTGCGATTACCAGAAGAAAACATGGCGGTGCGCGGCACCTGGGGCGCGGCCACGCTGGAGGAATTAAAACCCCAGCCCGGCCGGCCGGAGTTCGAGATCGACAACGCCAAGGTCGATCCCTTTACCTGCAGCGAGTTCCAGACGCTGCTGCGCAATCTCAATCGCAACGTGATTGTGCTGGCGGGTCTCGCCACCAATTTTGGCATCGAGATGACGGCACGCAGCGCGAACGAACACGAATACGGGGTGGTGGTGCTGTCTGACTGCACCGATCGCATGCTGGGCGAGTACAGCGAACAAACCTTGAAAGT
>CANFVX010000208.1 GCA_947450495.1 Gammaproteobacteria bacterium | reverse complement strand
GCGGCCCGCGCCGGCGGATGCATCAGCAGCAGCAACATGCCAATCAGCAGTAGCCCAACGTAGCCAAAATCCCGCCTCTGCACCGGCTCCTTAAGTAGCCACGGCCCTAACATCAGCAAATAGAGCGGCGCGGTGTACTGCAGGAAAATGGCGGTGGCGGCGGTAGTGAGCTTATTGCCCCACATGAAGAGCAGGGTGGTGGCGCCGTGCGCCAGCGCGGCAGGAATGACGCCCCTGTCGAACAAGCGCCGCGCCGGGCGCACCGCGAGGCTCATAAACGCCACGATAACCAGCGCCCGCCAGCCGGCGAGTTCGAGCGCGGTAAACGTGGTGGCCTTGATCGCCATCGATCCCGTGGACAGCAAACTCGCGCCAGCCAGCAGTTGGCCGTAGGCCAGCACGGTTTTGTTCATGCGAACTCCGATGGGGAAGAGGTGATCCGGGCGGCCTGCCAGCGTAGGCGGATGCGGGACGACGGGGCTAGAATGCCAGCACATTGAAGCGGCGGGCAATCGTCACCGCACGCAACCGGAGAGCAAGCACATGAACCTTCCCGCAGGCAGTCTGGCGGCGCGCGATGCCGCTGCAATCCTCCACCCCATGGTGAGCCCGGCGGTCATTGAGGAGCGCGGCGCGCTCATGATGGCGCGCGGCAAAGGCGTTTATGTGTGGGACAGCAACGGCAAGCAGTACCTAGAGGGGCTGGCCGGCTTGTGGTGTACCTCGCTCGGCTACGGCAACGAAGAACTCGCGCAAGTGGCGCATGACCAGATGGTCAGCCTGTCCTTCCAGCACATGTTCAACGGCAAGAGCCACGAACCGGCGATGTTGTTGGCCGAAAAGTTGTTGCAGATGGTGCCGGTCGAGAATGCGTCCAAAGTGTTTTTCGGCTGCTCCGGTTCGGACGCCAACGACACCCAGGTCAAGCTCATTTGGTACTACAACAATGCGCTGGGCCGACCCAACAAAAAGAAAATCATTGGCCGCGTGAAGGGTTATCACGGCATCACGCTCGCCGCCGGCAGCTTGACCGGCCTGCCGCCCATGCATAACCAGTGGGATCTCCCGCTCGACGGGCGTTTCATCCACACCGACTGCCCGCATCACTATCGTTTTGCAGAGCCCGGCGAAACCGAAGACGCCTTCACCACACGGCTCGCTCACAATCTCGAACAACTGATCCTGCGTGAAGGCCCGGACACCGTGGCCGCCTTCATCGCCGAACCCGTGATGGCCGCGGGCGGCGTGCTGGTGCCGCCGGCGGGTTACTTCGAAAAGATGCAGGCGGTGCTGAACAAGTACGACGTGCTGTTTATTGCCGACGAAGTGGTCTGTGGCTTCGGCCGCACCGGCCAGCCGTTTGGCAGCCAAACGCTGAACATCAAGCCCGATACGGTGACCCTGGCCAAGGCGCTGACTTCGGCTTACCAGCCCCTGTCCGCGATTGTGATTCCCGAGAAAATGTATGGCCCGATCGCCGAAGCCGGCAAGAAACTCGGCACCATCGGCCACGGCTACACCTATTCGGGCCATCCGGTGTGCGCGGCGGTGGGTTTGAAGACGCTCGAAATCTACGAGCGCGACCAAATCTTCCAGCGCGCGGCGGCCCTGGCGCCGAAGTTCCAGAGCCGTTTGCGGTCTTTCCTCGACCACCCGCTGGTGGGCGAAGCGCGCGGCGTCGGCATGATTGGCGCGCTGGAGTTTGTGTCCAATAAGGCGACCAAGGCG
Organism: Gammaproteobacteria bacterium; assembly: GCA_947450495.1. GTDB lineage: Bacteria > Pseudomonadota > Gammaproteobacteria. The sequence continues at coordinate 4,604 of CANFVX010000208.1, read as the reverse complement.
GGTTTCACGCCCTATGGCTCCATCGGCACTTACTGCTTTGAACGCTGCCACGTGCACGGCCTCATCCCGCGCAACGTGGGCGATGGCATTGCGCTGTGCCCGCCGCTCATCATCACCGAGGCCCAGATCGACGAAATGTTCGACAAGCTCTCGCTGGCGCTGGACGACACCCTGAACCACGTGACGCGTTTAGGCTTGCTGGCGGCGTGATGAGGCGCCGGCGCGGTGTTCCACACGCCGCGTCGGCTCAGTCATGACCAATAAGTATCAGTCGCTTCTGGTGGACGGCCGCGCGGTAGAGTTCCGCGCGATCCCAGGCGACCTCAATCTGCCGGTGCTGGTCTTGCTGCATGAAGGTTTGGGCTGCGTCTCGCTGTGGCGGGATTTTCCCGACCAGCTCAGCGAGGCTACCGACCACCCGATTTTTGTCTATTCCCGGTTCGGCTACGGCGGCTCAGCGCCCGCGCCCTTGCCGTGGCCCACCGATTACATGCAGCGCGAAGGTATCGAGGTGCTGCCGAAGTTGCTGAGCGCCGCCGGCATTGAGGATTGCGTGTTGGTGGGACATAGCGATGGCGCCTCGATCGCGCTGGCGAATGCGGGTGCTGTGCAGGACGAGCGCGTCCGCGGCCTTATCCTCATGGCCCCGCATGTGTTTGCCGAAGAGTGCGGGCTGAACAGCATTCAAGAGATCCGTCACCAGTACGCCGCTGGACTGCGTGAGCGGCTCGCCAAATATCACGGCGACAACGTGGATTACGCGTTCCGGGGCTGGAGCGAATCCTGGACTTCGCCGGCGTTCGGCGCATGGAATCTGGAGTCTTTGCTGCCCGCCATCGACGTGCCCGTCCTGCAGATTCAGGGCGTGGACGATCAGTACGGCACGCTCGCCCAGTTGCGCGCGATCGCGGCGGGCGTGAGCGGCTCCTGCCAAACTGAAGTGCTGGAACACTGCCGGCACGCCCCGCAGTTTGAACAGACCGAGCGCACCCTGTCGCTGATGGCGGATTTTCTGGACGCGCACGACTTGTAAAAGGCGTTCGCGTGGACTTGAGCGGCGGGATGACTCGCTACAACGTGGATTTAAGGCAACAACAAGGAACAAACAATGATTGGCTACGTCACTTTAGGCACTAACGATCTGGCGCGCGGCGCCGGCTTTTATGACGCCGTGTTGGCCGAACTGGGCGCCAAACGCGTGATGGACATGGAACGCTTCATCGCCTGGGCGGTCGCCCCCGGCACGCCGATGCTGCTTTTGATGAAACCCTTCGATGGCAAACCGGCGACGGTCGGCAATGGCACCATGGTGTCGCTGGCCGCCGGCAGTCACGAGAAAGTGGATGCGCTGTACAAGAAGGCGATTGCCCTCGGCGCCGCCGATGAAGGTGCGCCGGGCATTCGCAGCGGGACTTTCTACGGCGCCTATGTGCGCGATTTGGAAGGCAACAAGCTCTGCTTCTTCACGATGTGAGCCAGGGCGGTGGGCGATGCGTTGGCGTCGCCCGCCGCTTTTTCCCGACTTTGACCTACACCTGCGCCCCAAACAGCTGACCCACCAGCGCCGTCGCACCCATGGCGACCGCGCCCCAGAATGCTACCCGCCCTGCGCCGATCATCATCGATGCGCCGCCCAGACGTCCGGCCACGCCGCCCAGCAGGGCGAGCAGCATCAGTGACGAGCTCGCCACCACCAGCGCCAACTGCGCGCCGGGTACCAGCATCGCCAGCACCAGCGGTGGAACGGCTCCGGCAGCAAAGGACAGGGCAGAGGCCACCGCGGCCTGCAGCGGATTGGCGCGAGTGCCCTCAAAGAGGCCGAGTTCATCGCGGGCATGCGCGCCCAAGGCGTCATGCGCCATCATTTCGGTGGCGACCTGCCGCGCGAGGGCTTCGCTGACGCCGCGCCCGACATAAATGGCGGTGAGTTCGTCGAGTTCGTGTGCGGGGTCGTCGATGATTTCTGCGCGCTCACGGGCTAGATCGGCGTTTTCCGTGTCCGCTTGCGAACTCACCGATACAAACTCCCCGGCGGCCATGGAGAGCGCGCCCGCCACCAGCCCCGCGAGCGCGGCGATTAGCAGGCTAGCGGCCGGCATCGCGGCCACGGCCATGCCGACAATGAGGCTCGCCGTTGAAATCAGACCGTCGTTAGCCCCTAGCAGAGCGGCTCTCAACCAGCCAATGCGGTCGATTCGGTGGTATTCGCTATGAGGCATGCTAAAAATTCTCTGGCAGGTCGGGTCTTTAGTGTAAGGACTCAGGGCCGATGGCGTCACTGACGCCCGGCAGGCAGGCGGTTTTCGCCTTTAAGCGTCGGACCGACGAAAATTTATGCGAACTGATTCACAAAAACTTCACTTCGGCGTGCTTCTCCGCTGGCGTTTCGGCATTGAGTTCGCGATTATCCCGGTCACATTGGGGTGCGCTCGGGTCGAATCTCGATTCAGGCACGTTCAATACGGAGAACAACATGGATTTTAATTTTGGTCGAGGCTTATCGACCCAGAGCGCTTTGGCCGCCACCTTTGTGCTGGCGCTGGCCTCCCACACCGCTTATGCGGCCACCGTGGTCCCGGCAGGCGCAACGTCCTGGACGCTGGACTCCACAAGTTTCGCGTTCGATGCCGGCATTAGCCAGAACTACACGGCGAGCAACGGCGATCTCATCAATCGCCTGCGCACCACCGACCCTGGCGCCCCTTACGATGTGGTCGGCGCATACACGGTCGAGAATCCTTCGGGCTTATTCCCGTCGCTGGGCAATTCGGGCGACTGGACCGTCGTTGGCGTTCGCGTTCGCGCCCGGATCGAAGACGGCGACACTGCTTCCGCTGCGGATTACACAAGGCTCGGGACGACTTCCACGATCAAGCCTTCCGCAGGCGACGGTGCCGGCGCTGGCGCTGCCACCTTCGACTTCGACCTCAACGCCTTGCAAGTGGTGCTGAGCAAAGGCACCTCCGGGGCGATTCCGGTTTCCGGACTGTTCCTCAACGGGTTCCGCAACAATGCCAACGACACTGCGCTCAATGGCATCACCCTGAGTCCTGCTGCTGCTCTCGGTAAAACGCTCGCCAACATGCTGGCCCAAAACGGCACGGTGAGTTTCATGATCAACGACAGCAACGAAGGCGCCAACAATCTCTATTTCTACCCGGGCAACGCCAATAAAACCGATGGCTCGGGAAGACTCTTCAATTTGAGCTTCGATTTGCAGCGGGTACTGCCGCAACCGGTACCGCTGCCGGCCGGTGTGGTGCTCCTGGGCAGCGCTCTGCTGGTCGGAGCCGCCGCCCGTCGTAGGGGCTAAGCGCTAGTCAAAGTCACTTGCGCACTGAGGCGACCGCCTCAGTGCGTACGAGCGGTTCTCACCTTCACCATTTGCCCCGGACGTAAGCCGGTGGCGAGTGGTTTGCCATCACCCTCCATCGTTATCCGCACCGGCCGGTAGGCCGAGGTCAGCTGCAGGGTGTTGCGTGCATCGCGGCGTCCCACCGTGATGGCGTCATATTCATTCACGGGCTCATTCCAGGTCAGTGACAAGCGCCCGTCGCGGGTGCCGCCGCCTTCGCTGGACGGCAGCTGGACTTCAACCCGCTGCCCGTCGATCACATCCGGCAGGTCGCTGGCTTCCAGAAAAGTCTCCAGCCAAACGTTGTCCGGATCGGTCACGGTGAGAATGACTTCGCCCAGCTTGGCCACTTCACCATCGCGCCGATGCAGCGCCGTCACGACGCCTGCGGTCGGTACGCTCAAACTTAAGCCCCCACGATTACCCCGCAGCGTTGCCAGTTCCATCTCGGCCAGCTTCACGTCGGCCTGCATATTCACCAGCGCCGGTGAGGTCGGCGCCTGATCCTTGATGTTTGTTGCTGCGGAGGAAAAGCGGGCGGCTTCCTGCGCCGCACGGGCGGCCAACTGCGCGGACTTCAATTTTGCTTGGGCGAGGACTGCGTCTTGCGCCGCTTTTTCATATTCCGTCCGCGTGACGGCACCTAGCCCCAGCAGCCGCTTCAACTCCTTCAATCGAGCGTCCCGCATTTCGCTGGCGGCCCGCGCCTCCTCGGCATCGGCGGCCGCCATCAGTCGGCCCTGTTCGGCCTTGGCGGCATTGGCCTCGGCCTGATTTTTCTTGAGCGGATCCGTGGCCTCGGTTTGACCGTTGGCGGCCTCCAACTGCTGGAGAATGGCGCGTCTTGCGTCCAGACGGGCCTGCGCGAGCGCGATGTCCTGTTCGAGCGTATCGCTGGTGAGTTCAACCAGTACCTGTCCCGCTTTCACGCGCTCGCCTTCCTTCACCAGCACTTTGGTGATGCGCGAGTTCTGCGCCGGGGCGACGCGTGTTTCCAAGGCCCTCACGCGGGCCAGACTGGTAATGCCGGTGCTATTCCAGTACCAGATGCAAAGCCCCACCACGGCTGCCACAACGGCGAGCACGATGAGCCCGAGGCGGATTTTGGGGGCCTGGGTTTCGGGCGTCGGTGGCGCGACCGGCGGTGCGATCGCGGCGTTTTGATCGGGAAGTCGATTGAAACGAATGGCCATGAGTTTTCCTGAGGCTAGTCGGTCGCACTGGGCGGGCTTGAAGCCTTGGGCGCGCT
>CANFVX010000207.1 GCA_947450495.1 Gammaproteobacteria bacterium | reverse complement strand
GCCCTCGCGTTACCGTTCGCGCTGAGCCTGTCGAAGCGCAGCCCTCGCGTTACCGTTCGCGCTGAGCCTGTCGAAGCGCAGCCCCCGCGTTGCCGTTCGCGCTGAGCCTGTCGCAGCGCAGCCCTCGCGTTACCGTTCGCGCTGAGCCTGTCGAAGCGCAGCCCTCGCGTTACCGTTCGCGCTGAGCCTGTCGAAGCGCGAGTCGTGGCCTCATCGTGAAATTTCCTGTCAGCGCAAATCGCCCTGCACGGCCCCCAGAAAATCAAAAGTCCGATCGAACGCGCCCGGGTCAACCTCGGCAATGGACGCGTTGAAATCGGTCACGCCAGCGTCGCGCAGCCGCGCCAGTGCGTCGCGCAACGTGGCCTCGTCACCCACCAGCGCCGCGTCACCCGGGCCGGCAAAACCTTCGCGGTCGAGCATCGCGCGGTAGCTGGGCAGCTGGCCGTAAATCGCGAGCGAGCGGGCGATTTTCTCGCGCGCGGCGGCGACCTCGGTAGTGAGCACAATCGGCAGGCCGGCGATGACGCGCGGTGCCGGTCGGCCGGCAGCCGCGGCGGCCTTGCTGAGCAGCGGCTGGATGTGGGTGGCGATGGTTTGCGGACCGGTCATCCAGGTGCTGGTACCGTCCGCCACACGCCCGGCCAGGCGCAGCATGTGCTCGCCCAGCGCGGCCACGATCACCGACACATCAGAAACGCCCGGCACGTCGATCTGCAGATTGGCGATGCGGTAGAGCTCACCTTCAAAATTTACCATCTCGCCGCGTAACAGGGGCCGCAGGACCGACAGGTATTCCCGCATGTGGCGCACCGGCTGGGCGTAAGACAGGCCGAGCATGCCCTCCACCACCCGCTGATGCGAAAGCCCAATCCCCAGCACAAAACGGTTGCCGCTCAACTGCGCGGTGGTCAGCGCCTGCTGGGCCATGGCCATGGGATGGCGCGGATAGGTGGGCGTCACCGCGGTGCCGAGTTCAATGCGGGTCGTCTCGCGCCCCGCCACGCCCAGCGCCGCAATCGCATCGATGCTGCGGATATGCGCCATCCAGAGCGAGGCGAAGCCCGCCGCCTCGGCGCGCTTGGCGAGCGCCACAATGCTGTCAACGGTGACGCCGCTCATGCTGGCGCCGCTCATGAGACCAAATCGCATGGGGTGATTCCTGTGGGTTGATAAGCCTTGAACACGCGGCGCGACCGCCGACAATGCGGCAGAAGTGTGGCGACCCGCACCTCGCCACACAAGCCAGCGGCGCGCATTTGCTGTCGGCAATTCTCGCGGCCTTCCACTACACTCCTGCCCCATGTTGTCCTTCCGAGATGTCGCGCTCCGCCGCGGCGGTAAAGTGCTGTTCTCCGCGGTGTCGTTCACCATTCATGCGGGGCAGAAAGTAGGCCTGACCGGCGCCAACGGTGCGGGCAAATCAAGCCTGTTCGCGATGATTCGGGGCGAGCTGGGCGCCGACAGCGGCGAGCTTGAAATCCCCACCCATCTCACCCTCGCCCATGTGGCGCAGGAAACGCCGCCCGACCCGCGCCCGGCGCTGGAATACGCGCTCGATGGCGACGTGGAGCTACGCGAAATCGAAGCCGCCATCGCCATAGAGGAGAAATCCGGCGGCGCGCGCCTCGGCGAATTGCACGAGCGCATGGCAACCATCGACGGCTACGCGGCCCCCGCCCGCGCGGCCAAACTGCTGAACGGCCTCGGCTTCGCACCGGGCACCGAAACGCGGCCCGTCAACGCCTTCTCCGGCGGCTGGCGCATGCGGCTTAATCTCGCCCGCGCGCTGATGTGCCGGTCAGACCTGCTGCTTCTCGACGAACCCACCAACCATCTGGATTTGGACGCCGTCATCTGGCTCGAAAGCTGGCTGCTGGCCTATCCGGGCACGCTGATCCTGATTTCGCACGATCGCGATTTTCTCGACCGCGTGGTGGGCGTGATTGCGCATATGGAGCAAGGCGGCCTGCGGCTCTACACCGGCAACTACACGGCTTTCGAGCGCGCTCGCGCCGAACAGCTCGCCGGCCAGCAGGCGGCATTTGAGAAACAGCAGCGCGAAGTCGCGCACATGCAGTCGTTTGTGGAGCGATTTCGCTACAAGGCGACCAAAGCCCGGCAGGCGCAAAGCCGCCTCAAGGCGCTGGAGCGACTGGAACTCATCGCGCCGGCGCACATCGATTCGCCCTTCAGCTTTGAATTCCAGAAGCCGCGCAAGTTGCCCCAGCCGCTGCTCACGCTGGACCGCATTTCGGTGGGCTACGGCGAACGCCTGATTCTCAACAACGTGAAGCTCTCGATCGCGCCCGGCGATCGCATCGCGCTGCTGGGCGCAAACGGTGCGGGTAAATCGACGTTTATCAAACTGCTGGCCGGCGAACTCACGCCGCAGGCGGGCGAAATTCACGGCGCGCAGGATTTGGCGGTCGGCTACTTCGCCCAGCATCAGCTCGAACAACTCGACCCCACCGATACGCCGCTGGCGCATATGGCGCGCCTGGCGCCGCAGGCCCGCGAACAGGAGCTGCGTAATTTCCTCGGCGGCTTCAATTTTCGCGACGACATGGTGCTGCGGAACGTCGGCAGTTTCTCCGGCGGTGAGAAAGCCCGCCTCGTGCTCGCCATGCTCATGTACGCCCGGCCCAATCTGCTCTTGCTCGACGAACCCACCAACCATCTCGATCTGGACATGCGCCACGCGCTCACGCTCGCCCTGCAGGACTTTGAAGGCGCGCTGGTGGTCGTGGCCCACGACCGGCATTTGCTCCGCACCACCGCCGACACGCTCTTGCTGGTGAACGACGGCCGCGTTACCGATTGGGAGGGCGATCTGGACGACTACGCCAAATGGCTGGGCGGCGGTCGGCGTGAATTGCCCTGGGAGACGCCCACCTCGCCCGCGCCCAGCGCTGCGGCGGCCGCCGCCGGCGATCGTGGCAACGACAAAGCCCGCCGGCAGCAGGGCGCGCAGCTGCGGGCGCAGTTAAAGCCGCTGCGCGATGCGGTGAAGCAGGCGGAATCGGTGATGGAACGCGTGCAGAAAAAGCGCAGCGAACTCGAAACCAGGCTCGCCGACCCCAGCCTCTACGAGCCCGCCCGACGCGACGAACTCAAAGGCCTGCTGCTCGACAAGGCGCGACTGGAATCGCAGATGGAAGACGCCGAAACCGACTGGCTCACCCACAGCGAAGCGCTGGAAGTGGCGGAGCGCGAGGCGGTGAGCTAAACCCACGGCCCGGCCTCGTTGGCCGGTCTTGCCCGCTGGCGTCAAGTGCGGCAGGCGCCGCGCGGCCTACAGTGCCCGCATGCGCAAGACCCACGACTCCATGGGCGAGATGGCGGTGGACGATGCCGCGCTATGGGGCGCGTCCACGCAGCGTGCCGTACTCAATTTTCCGATCAGCGGGCACGTGCTCCCGCCCGCCTTCATTCGCGCGCTCGCCATGGTGAAAGCGGCGGCGGCCAAAAGTAACGAAACCCTGGGCCAGCTGCCCGCGTCCATCAGTCGCTTCATTCAAGCGGCGGCCGAGGAAATCGCCGGCGGCGCGTATCTCGCCCAGTTTCCGCTGGATATCTTCCAGACGGGTTCTGGCACCTCCACCAACACCAATGCCAACGAAGTGATTGCCCGGCTTGCGAATCAGCTCGCAGCCGCCCAGCACGCCACGCTGCCGCCGGTCCATGCCAACGATGAGGTGAATCGGGGTCAGTCCTCCAACGACGTGATTCCCACCGCGCTACATCTCAGCGTAGCGCTGGCCCTGCATACCGACCTCGCGCCGGCCCTCGCAACCCTCGAGGGCGCGCTGGCCGAGAAATCACGCGTCTTCGCCCCTATCGTCAAAATTGGTCGCACGCATTTGATGGACGCCACGCCGCTCACGCTGGGGCAGGAGTTCTCCGGCTACGCGCGACAAATCAGCAAGGCGCAAGCTCGCGTGGGCCGCGCGGTGGACGCCCTGTGCGAACTCGCCATCGGCGGCACAGCGGTCGGCACGGGCCTGAATGCGGCGCCGGGCTTTGGCGCGCTGGTGTGTGCGGAACTGGCGCGGAGGACCGGTCTGCCGTTCCGCGAAGCGCTCAATCATTTCGAAGCGCAGGCCGCCCGCGACGACTGCGTGGAAGTGGCCGGGCTGCTCGCGGCGGTCGTCGGCAGCCTCACCAAAATCGCCAACGATCTGCGCCTGCTTGGCTCCGGACCGCGCGCCGGACTCGGCGAGTTGCGCTTGCCCGCCACCCAGCCGGGATCATCGATCATGCCGGGCAAGACCAATCCGGTGATGAGCGAGATGCTGGTGCAGGTGGGCCTCTACGCCCAGGGCTTGCTCCAAACGGTGATCGCCTGCGGCCGCGAAGGCCAACTCGAACTCAACGCCACGCTGCCGCTGCTGGCCTACTGCCTGCACGACGCCATCCGCTGTCTCGCCAACGGCGTGCGCGTGTTCACCGCGCGTTGTGTCACCGGGATCGAGGCCGATGCCGCTCAGTGCGCCGCGCTCTGTGCGCGCTCGCTGATGCTGGTAACCGCGCTCACGCCCATCCTCGGCTACGACCTCGCCGCCGATATCGCCAACACCGCCCTGCGCGAAAACCTATCCTTGCGCGAGGTGGTGCTGGCGCGCGGCCTGATGGACGCGGCCACGCTGGACCGCGTGCTGGATCCTCTGGGGATGACGGGCGTCGAGCCACCCGCCTAAGCCTTTCCTCTGGCCCGCCCGATCCCACCACTCGCTGCGCCCCGCCGAGACTGCTAGGTTGTGGCTCGCTTACCCTCAGCATCATCCACTCTCAGAAGAGGTCTTCGCCCATGAGTCTCAGCGCCATCAAAGCCCTGACGTTTGACACCGGCGGCACTATTCTCGACTGGCATACGGGCTTGCGCTCGGCGCTGGCGGCGGCCGGTGCGACGCACGGCGTCAGCCGCGACTGGGCGATGCTGGCGAACGAGTTTCGACGCCGCGCGCTGCAGGGCATGCTCAATCATGGCGAGCACGCGCCGGCCAGCAAAAACTTTGACGACGTGCACCGCGAGACGCTCGATCTGGTATTGGCCGACGCGGGCCTTGAGGCCTTCACAGCGGCCGATCGCCGCGCGATTTGGTGGGACGCCTGGCATCGCCTCGACTGCTGGCCGGACTTTCCGCCGGCGCTGGGCGCGCTGCGGCAGCGCTATCTCTGCGTGTCCTTCTCGCTGCTCAGCTATCGCATCATCATCGACACCGCCAGGCGCAACGACTTGCACTGGGACGCGGTGATTTCCTGCGAAGGCATCGGCAAATACAAGCTGCTGCCCGAGGCCTATTACGCCTGCGCCAAATACCTGCAACTCGATCCCGCCGAGTGCCTGATGGTGGCCTGTCATCACTTTGATTTGAACGCAGCCCGCGCCTGCGGCTTCAAGACGGCTTTCGTGCGTCGCACGGCCGAATGGGGCGCCGGCGGTCCGCCTGATCCGACGCCAGACCCGCACCATGATCTCGTGGTGGAGAGCTTTCCCGAACTCGCCCGCGCGCTCGACTGCGCGTAACACCCCGTCCCCGCCATTCAAACCGCAGGAGTTGCTGCCCATGACCGTTCGCGTCGAAAAATCCGGCCCCGTTACCACCGTCATTCACAGCCGACCCGAAGCCCGCAACGCGATGGATCCGGAAAGTGCGGACGCGCTCAACGCGGCTTTTCTGGCTTTCGATGCCGATCCGGAGGCAAGCGTGGCGGTGTTCTGGGGTGAAGGCGGCGCGTTCTGCGCGGGCTGGGATTTAAAGCACGCGAGCGCGCTGGTGGGGCAAGACCAACCGCTGGCGGCGCTCGATTTCACGCCCGAAGACGCCCACATCCAGCGCGGACCGATGGGCCCGAGCCGCCTGCAACTTTCCAAGCCGGTGATTGCGGCGGTGGCGGGTCCGGCGGTCGCCGGCGGCTTTGAACTCGCGCTGTGGTGCGATCTCCGGGTGATGGAAGAAAGCGCCTATTTCGGCGTGTATTGCCGGCGCTGGGGGATTCCGCTGATCGACGGTGGCACGGTGCGGCTGCCGCGTCTGGTGGGCCAGGGCCGCGCGCTCGACATCATCCTCACCGGCCGCAAGATCACCAGCGCCGAGGCGCTGCAGATTGGCGCCTGCGAGCGGGTGGTGCCCGACGGCCAGGCCCGCGCGGCGGCCGAAGCGCTGGCGCACGAAATTGCGCGGTTTCCGCAAGGCTGCCTGCGCGCCGACCGGCAATCGGTCTACGCCCAGCACGGCCTGCCGCTGCGCGAGGCGCTACATTCGGAGTGGACGATCAGCGCCGCGATGGTGGCCGAAGAAGGCGTGGCCGGCGCGCAGCGCTTTAGCGCCGGGCGTGGGCGCCACGGCGATTTCGACGCGATTTAAGAGACCGCCGCGTGCCCATGAACCTGCAAATGACTCTGAG
>CANFVX010000206.1 GCA_947450495.1 Gammaproteobacteria bacterium | reverse complement strand
CCGATGATTGGCTTCGACGCCCCCAAGGTGAGCGCCCTGCTCGAACTCGACGCGCAAACCATCCCCGTGATGTTGGTCGTGCTGGGCAAAGCCTTGAACGGGGAACAGCCCGCGCGCCTGTATCGCCGGCCCATCGCGGAAGTGGTAAAGCTCGAAAGCGCGCAGGGCTCGGGCCTTGGCTAACGGCGCACCAAGCATTCGCCAGCAGCTGGGCTTCACGGCGCGCGGCTGGCTGATGAGCGCAGCTCTCGGCTGGCTCGGTTTTGTGGGGGCGATGCTGATGCCGTCTTTACCCTGGCCGGTGATGGTGGTGAGTTTTCTGCTGACCAATGTCGCGCTGCTGGTGTTGATTTTTGGCCTGCGCTGTCCGCGCTGCCGCGCGCGCCTGAGTCAGGTGGGGCTGATGGCCGCGCTGATGCCGGCACGCGTTGGCGCCCAGCCGCTGTGCCACGGTTGCAAGGTCAATCTGGATAGCCCGGCTTAAGCGAGAGTCAGCATGCTTAATCCCGTTGTGCCGACTTCCGATCCCCAACAGGCGCTGGCCGATTTGGACGCGCATGGCGCGGCAATCCTGTGCGACGTGCTGTCTCCTGCGGCGGTCGCCGAGGTGCGCGCAAAACTGCTGGCAGGCGCGGCCCGCAGCGAGGCCGATGGCGTGCCGACGCGCGGCTATGTCTTCGACCCGGACACCCGCAATCAGCGCGTGTTTCATCTGTTCAATCTCGACCCGGTGTTTGTGGATCTGATTCGCCATCCGCAGGCGCTGCAATTCGTGCAGCACAACTTAGGCCCTGACTTCCTGATTTCCAACTTCAGCGCCAACATCACCGCGCCCGGCAGCCAGAAGATGGTGCTGCATGCGGACCAAGGCTATGTGCCGGCGCCCTGGCCTGCGAATCCTCTCGCCTGCAACGTGGCCTGGCTGCTGGACGATTTCACCGAAGAAAACGGCGGCACGCGGTTTATTCCCGGCTCGCATCGCCATGGGCGCAGCCCCGATCCGGCGCTAGAACACGAGACGGTGGCCATCAGTGCGCCCGCCGGCTCGCTGCTGGTGATGGATGGTCGCGTGTGGCATCAAACGGGTGAGAACCAGAGCCGCGACTGCCAGCGCGCGGCGCTGTTTGGCTACTACGTGCTGCGCTGGATTCGACCGCAGATCAACTGGAACGCGGCGCTGTGGCCGTCCACCATCGCGCAACTCGATACGGCGTTTTTGCACCTGCTGGGGTATTACTCCGGCAACGTGGAGTTTCAGATCCCGAACGGGCGCGAAGCGGCGGTGCAGGTGCCGGCCGATCTCGAGGGCAATCTCACGCGCTTCGCTTTAGGCCCGCAGGATAGATGAGGCGCCAGGCGGCGCGCTCCTCCCGCAATTCCGACTGACATGAACGCTCCCCGCATCACTATTCCCGGTATCGATCGCCTGCTGAAGCACGAAGCCGCGCAGGCCTTGTTGGCCGCCTACGGCCACACCGTCCTGGTGGACGCCCTGCGCGCAAGCGTTGCGGGCTATCGCGACGCGCTGCTGGCCGGCGCTCCCGCCGTTGATAACGCAGAGCAGTTCATCCTAGACGAAGCCGACGCTGCGCTGGCTGCCACGCAGGCCAGCACGCTGGTGAATGTGTTTAATCTCACCGGCACCGTGCTGCATACCAATCTCGGCCGCGCACTGTTGGCCGATGACGCGATTGCCGCGATGTCGGCGGTGGCTGCAGGCGCCAGCAATCTCGAATACGACCTCGCCACCGCGCAGCGCGGACATCGTGATGCGCATGTGGAAACCTGGCTCGCGCGTGTCACCGGGGCCGAGGCGGCGACTGCGGTCAACAACTGCGCGGCGGCGGTGATGCTCATCCTCAACACCTTCGCGCCGCGCAAGGAAGTGATCGTGGCGCGCGGCGAGCTGGTGGAAATTGGCGGCGCGTTTCGCATTCCGGATGTCATGACCACCGCCGGCGCGAAGCTGCGTGAAGTAGGCACCACGAATCGCGTGCATCTGCGCGACTACGCCGACGCGATTACACCGCGCACCGCGATGCTGATGAAAATTCATCCCAGCAACTATCGCATCGAAGGCTTTACCGCCAGCGTGCCCGAAGCCGATCTCGCCGCGCTGGCGCACGAGCACGGCCTGCCGCTGGCGGTGGATTTGGGCAGCGGCACCTTGCTGGATTTCGCCGCCTTCGGCCTGCCGCACGAACCCACCGTGCAGGAGACGCTGGCGCAGGGCGCGGATCTGGTGGCCTTCAGCGGCGACAAACTCCTGGGCGGGCCGCAGGCCGGCATCATCGTGGGCAAGCGCGAGTTAATCGCCAAAATTCGCAAGAACCCGATGACCCGCGCGCTGCGGCTCGACAAGATCATCATCGCCGCGCTGGCCGCGACGCTGCGCCTGTATGGCGATGCCGATCGCGCCCGCGAAAAAATCCCAACGCTGCGACTGCTCACGCGCGCGGAGGCCGACATAGCCGCGCTCGCAGCCCGCGTGCTGCCCGCGGTGCGGGAGGCGGTGAGCGGGATTGCCGACGTAGCGGTGCAGGCTTGCGCGAGCCAGATTGGCAGCGGCGCCCTGCCGGTGGATCTGCTGCCGAGCTGCGCGCTTGTGCTGTCGCCGAAAGCGCCGCTGGGCGTCGAGGCATTGGCCGCCCATTTCCGCGCGCTGCCGCGACCTGTCATTGGCCGCATTCATCAGGGCGCGCTGTGGCTTGATTTGCGCTGTCTCGAAGACGAAGCCGGCTTTATGAGCCAACTGCAAAGGCTGGCCGCAGGCGCGTGATCGTCGCTACCGCCGGCCATGTCGATCATGGCAAAACCTCGCTCATTCGCGCGCTGACCGGCGTCGACACCGACCGCCTGCCGGAAGAGCGTGCGCGCGGCATGACGATTGATTTGGGCTTCGCGTATTTGCCGCTGCCGGGCGCGAGCGATCCTTCGCAGGTCATCGGCTTTGTGGATGTGCCGGGTCACGAGCGCTTTGTGCGAAACATGCTGGCGGGCGTCGCCGGCATCGATTTCGCGCTGCTGGTGGTGGCGGCAGACGACGGCCCGATGCCGCAAACGCGCGAGCATCTGGCGATTCTGAATCTGCTGGGCATCAAGCGCGGCGCGGTGGCGCTGAGCAAGGTTGATCGCGTGGAGGCGGCGCGGGCCACAGACGTCGAACAAGAGATTCTTGCCCTGCTCGCCGAGACTTCGTTGGCGGGCAGCCCGGTCGTGCCCTGCGCGGCGCCGTCGGGGCTTGGCATCGCCGAGTTGCGCGCCCTGCTGCTGGCGGCGCAGGCCGAGCGCGCCGCGCGCATCGACGACGGCGGCTTTCGGCTCGCGATCGATCGCAGCTTTGTGCTGGAAGGCGCGGGCCGCGTGGTCACCGGCACGGTGTATTCCGGCGCGGTGAGCGTGGGGCAAAGCCTGAAGGTGGCGCCGTCGGGACTCGAAGTCCGCGTGCGCTCCATACACAGCCAGAACCAGCAGGCGCAAACGGCGCGCGCCGGTGAGCGCTGCGGGATCAATCTGGCGGGCGCCGATTTGCGGCGCTACGAACTGCATCGCGGCGACTGGCTGGTGTCGCCCGCGCTGGCCACCACCGCCACAAGAGTCGGCGTGCGTTTGCAGTTGAACGCCAGCGAAAGCAAAGCGCTGCGCGATCGGGCGTCGGTTCACGTGCACCTTGGGGCGGCGGACATCGGCGGTCGCGTGGGGCTGTTGCAGGACGGCCCGCTCGCGCCGGGTGCCGAATGCTTCGCCGTGCTGACGCTGGATAGCCCGCTGCTCGCGGTGCGCGGCGATCGCTTTGTGCTGCGCGATCAGGCCGCCACCCGCACGCTTGGCGGCGGCGAAGTGTTGGAGCCGTTGCCGTTTCCGCGCTCGCTATCACGCATTAAACGCATCGCGCTGCTGGAGGCCATGGCGCAGGCCACGCCAACGCTGGCGTTGGGCTGTTTGCTTAAGCGCTTGCCGGAAGGCATTGAAGCCGAGTGGTTTGCGCGCAGCTGGAATCTGGATCGCGAGCGGCTTGCGCCCATCGTGACCGCGCTGGGTTTGCTTGAAGTCACCCTCGCCGACGGCGAGCGTTTGCTGGTGCCCGAGCGGATGTGGCTCGCGCTGCAAGAGCGCCTGCTTGATGCCATCGCCAAACACCATGCGGAAACGCCCGAGCAGACCGGCATTCTTGAAGCGCAAATTTCCCGCGCGCTGAGTTCGCCACCGCCGCCGCGCCTGCTCCGCGCCGCCTGTGATGCACTGGTGCGCGCCGGCAGCCTGCAACGTAAGGCGAGCCATCTTTGCTTACCCGGTCATCGCGCGGTGCTGGCGCTCGCCGACCAGAAGCTGCTGGATACCGTGAGCGTGGAACTGCGCCGTCTCGGCCATCAGGCCCCCGCGCTGCAGGATTTGCATGAGACGTTAAAGATTGAGATCGACGTCTTGCGCCCGTTTCTCGAGCGCATGGCGCAGCTCGGGCATCTGACCAAAGTGGGGCGCTACCGCTACTACCTGCCGCCAGACATCGACGAACTCGCCGCTCTGGCCCGCACGCTGGCCAGCTCCCTTGAAGACGGCAGCTTCACCGCCGCTCAATACCGCGACCATTGTGGCATCGGGCGGAACACAGCGATTGAGCTGCTCGAATACTTCGACAGAATCGGACTCACGCAGCGCCGCGGGCAGGCACGGCGCGTGCGCGGTGAGCGATAGATTACGGTTTGCCCGTGAAGCACGCCGAGTAGACGTTCACCAGGTATTTCGCGGAACCCGAGCCATAGGCGGTGCGCCCGGTCGCGCTCACCGACATCGCCCCCGTGATATTGCAGGTGGAAGATTTGGAACTGCCGTAGGCCAGACTCGTCCGGAAGATTGGAGCGGTGAAGGAGGCGACAGAAACAGTCGCCCCGCACAAGGAGCTAGCCGACCTTCCCACCACGCCCGCCAAACGCGATTTAGACGCTGCATCCATCGTGAAAACCAGAGAGGTCTGCGCCGCGTTTTTGGTGAACGTGCCGGTGTAGGTGCGGCCGTTCGAGACTAGCGAAAAGAGCTGCCCGGTTTTCAAATAGAGTTTGAACTCAGGGTAGCCATAGCCGTCATCGCAGGCGGAAAGAAAAAGCCGCTCATACAGCGTGCCCGAGATAGTGCCCGTGATGGCGTGAGCCTGTTGGCTGAAGGCCTGGCCGAAGCAGACCAGCAGGAAAGCCATGACGCATTGCTTGAGTGAATTCCGTTTCATACATACCCCGATATTCAATAGTTCAGAGAGTTGCCAATCGCGTTGAACGACTGACGTAGCCCGCCCACCCGTTGCAGGCGCGGCGGCGTAAAAAGCCAAGGAGAGGCGAGAGGCTAACCAGCGGGTCGGTAACTGCCAAGCTGAAAAGCCAAGCTAAAAGCCCGGCACTTTTTGTTTTCGGGCAGCCGTTAGCGGGGCATTCAATAGGTGAGGTGGTGCTTGGGCCTTGCGTCCCTGAGCAGAGGCAATGCGCGCGCCGATTAAGGCCTTCGCCCTGCTGTACCGTTATCCGCTACCATCCGTTTCGGAAGAGCGACATCTCCCGGTGGGGTGCCCGGACTTCAAATCCGGTGGAACCTGCAAACGCAGGTTCGGTGGGTTCGACTCCTACCTCTTCCGCAAATTATCTGGCCGCGCCAATAGCGTACCTAGATCCATACTCTGGCCTTGAGTTACCTTGCTCCCCGCTGATAACCCCAACGCCAGCTACTCATGTCCCAGACAAAAACCTCTGTAGTTCGCGCGCTGTCCACCCTCGCGATGAGTTCTATTTTGCTGGCCGGATGCGGCGGAAGCGGCGACTCGCCCACGGACGGGTCAGCCCATCCCGAGGCCACCATCCAGCGCCACTTCAAACTTGTTGAACGGTGGTCTAGTCGCTGGTGTGCCGAGCAGGACTGGGAACGTCTCGACAATTGCCAAGGCAGCCAAAACATCAACGAGTTGATGGGCAGCGTGCAGGCCCTGGCCGGAAGGAGTGCCGCGCCCCCCATAGCGATGGACACCGCTTCCGCGACGACTGCCTGTCTGGACGCGAACGGCGATGCAATCGCGCACCTAGACGCGCTGCTAGAGAACGGCGCGAGAGTTGTGGTGTGGGGGGAGCAGATTCGTCGCTATCGCGCCCGAACTCAGCCCGACGACGGCAAAAAGGATTATCACCTCATCTTCTGTGAGTATCGGGACATCATTCTTGAAGGCCCTCAGGGCGTGCTGGGTCATTAGCTGACCTTGAGAACTATCCGATCGCGGCTAAATGCTTGTCGCTGTCCGGCCGAAGCTTGCATTCACAATTCGGAAACAGCGAATAGTTGTAGTGGTCAACCAATCCCGGACACTGTTTTAAGTTTTTCTTCTGCGATCGCTGGCGGCAGGCCCTTATTGAACTGATGTGGTCGTTGCCAGTTGTACTGGTTCATCAGGTAATG
>CANFVX010000205.1 GCA_947450495.1 Gammaproteobacteria bacterium | reverse complement strand
GGCACGGTCAAAGGCTGGCGGGGCTTGATTGCGCCGCTCCGGGCGGTGGTCGAAGAACCCGGTGCGCGATTGATGGTGCTGGCCGCGCTGGTGTTCAGCGTCACGGCGGCGATTGGCAAAGCGGCGCTGCAGTATTTGCCGGGGCTTGAGTTCTGCGCCCTGTACGCCGTGCTACTGGGGCTTGTGACCGGCCTTGGCATGCGGGCGCGGGGTAATTATTTGTGGCGGGCAAGTCCGGCGCGGCCGTGGGCGGCCTTGGCGCTAAGTCTGGCGATGGCGGTGATGGTCGCCAGCCACTTTATTGCCATCGAGCATGTGCCGGTGGCCTATATGGTGGCCATCAAGCGCACCAGCCTGTTGTTTGGCTTGCTCTACGGCCTGCTGTGGTTTCGCGAACCGGCCTTCCTGCGCAGCCTGCTGGCGGCGCTGGTGATGCTGGCCGGGGTAACCCTGATTTCCTGGCCGGTCTGAGGCGCTCAGTGCGCCTCGCTGAGCTTGCCGGACTTCAGTTCAATCGCGTCGCGGAGAACTCGGGAGGCTTCCTCCAGCACGACGTCGAAATCGCCAGGATTCTTTTTCTCGCCGTCGTCTTCGCTGTCGGCTGCCTTGTCTTCGTCCTCACCTTCATTCTCTTCCGGCACGGCCGGCAGCGCAGGCTTGCCGTGGGCCACGCGTATCTCGTTTTCGTGCGCACGCTGTTCGAGACGGGACTTCTCGTGCTCTGTCTTGCGTTTGCTTTCAAGTAGCGACAGTGAGGTCTTGTCGGCAACTTCCTGCACCGCCCGTTCCTGCGCCAGCAGGGCGAGGTAGGCCTTGTCGGTTTTCATGCGCTCCTCATGCTTGGTGCGCAGGGAGTCCAGGTTATCAATCTGGCCAGCAGAGGGCGTGTAAGTGGCGGCCGCGATATGCACAAAGGGCAACGCGTGCTTGAGCCCGCGTTCACCCTGGTCTTTAGTGCTGAACCCCGACGGGAAGGCAACGTCTGGCACGACGCCGCGATGCTGGGTGCTGTCGCCATTCACGCGGAAGAACTGCGCAATGGTGGCTTTAAGTTGCCCCAGCTTGCCTTTGCTTTCCTCATCGAAGCGATTGAGGTCCACCAGATTCTGCACGGTGCCTTTGCCAAACGTGGTTTCACCGACGAGCAGTGCGCGGTGGTAGTCCTGAATGGCGCCGGCAAAAATTTCCGAGGCCGAGGCGCTGTTGCGATCAATCATCACCGCCAGTGGGCCGGCATAGGCCACGCCGCTGTCGGTGTCTTTCTCGATCTGTACGCGGCCCTGCGAGTTCCGGACTTGCACCACCGGGCCTGAGTCGATGAACAGGCCGGTCAGCTCTACGGCTTCTGGCAGCGAGCCGCCGCCGTTGCTCCGCAGGTCGATGATGAGGCCCGCGATGCCTTCCTTCTCCAGTTCGCCGATCAGGCGGCGCACATCGCGCGTGGTGCTACGGTAGTTTTCGTCGCCACGCATGCGGGCGTCGAAGTCCATGTAGAAGGTGGGGATTTCGATCACGCCCATTTTGCGCGGGCCGTCGGCGGTGGCGACGTCGATGGTTTTCTTGCGTGCCGCCTGATTGTCGAGCTGGATGGTGTTGCGGGTCAGCGTGATGAGCTTGGGCGGGCCGTCGGGGCCGGCGTTCTTCGCCAGCACCTGCAGGCGCACGATGGAATCTTTGGGACCCCGGATAAGGTCGACCACTTCATCCAGCCGCCAGCCGACGACGTCCACGATTTCGCCTTCTGCACCCTGACCAATGCCCGTGATGCGGTCGCCCTTGTGGAGCTTGTGACTGAGATCGGCCGGGCCGCCTTTCACCACTTCGTTCACCACGGTGTATTCGCTGTCGCCCTGGAGCACGGCGCCAATGCCTTCCAGCGACAGGCTCATGCGGATTTTGAAATTCTCCGAAGTGCGGGGCGAGAAGTACGAACTGTGCGGGTCGATGGCCGTGGTGTAGGCGTTGATGAAGGTCTGGTAGACGTCTTCGGCGTTGTATTGCGCGGTCTGGCGGGCAATGCCCTCGTAGCGCTTACGCAGCGTCTCGATAATTTTCTCGCGCTTGCGGCCAGACAGCTGCAGCGAGAGGTAGTCGTTCTTGATGCGCTTGCGCCAGAGGTCGTCGAGCTCTGCTTCGTCTTTGGCCCAAGGGGCTTTTTCGCGCTGGAATTCGAAGGTTTCGTCCACCGTGAAGTCGAACGGCTTGGTCAGTAGCGCGGTGGCCTTGGTCATGCGGGCTTCGACGCGCTCCCGGAACCGCACGAAGATGTCGTAGACGCTTTGCAGATCTGAATTGCGCAGGTCGTCGTCGAGTTCGTGGGCGTAGGCGCCGAACTCGTCGATGTCGGATTTCAGGAAATAGCTTTTGGTGGGGTCGAGGGCGTCGATGTAGTTGTCGAAGATGAACTGCGAGAGTTCGTCGTCGAGCGGCGCCTTCTTGTAGTGATAGTTCGCAATGAAATGCGTGATCAGCCTCGTGGCTCGCCGATGTTCGGTGCTGGGCACAAGGTCCTTGACCGGAACGGTCGGGGCCAGCGCGATCGCCAAGGAACTGAAGCCCAGCAACGCCACGCCCAGCGTGGCGGCAAGAATTTTTTTCATGCGGATGGTGGTGTGGTTCTTATTGCTTTGATTAAGTGTGGCGCGCGTCCCGGTTGGTCGGGCGTCGGCCGTAGTGTAGCGTATCCCCCGCGTCGCACCGCCGACGCGTTACAGAATTTTTACCGTTTCGGCAGCGCCGGCCTCAGGATTTCACGCATGTCTGGTTCTCTCCCGGTTGAGGCGGATCCCGCCGAGTTGATCGATACCGAAGCGGCGCTGCTTAACGCCTTGCCGCGCCTCGCCGCCGGGGGGCCGTGGGCGCTCGACACCGAGTTCATGCGTGTCGATACCTACTATCCGCGCCTGTGCTTGCTGCAAATCGCGACCCCGGCGCTGGCGGTATGCATCGACCCGTTGGCGGTGCGGGATCTCTCGCCGCTGGATGAAGCGCTGCGTGACCCAGCCTTCCCGAAACTCATGCATGCCGCCAGGCAAGACCTCGAGGCGCTGTCCGTCCACGGCAATCATCGCGTGAGTCCGGTGAGAGACACCCAGATTGCGGCCAGCCTGCTGGGCTTGCCGGAGCAGGTAGGGTATGCGTGGCTGGTGGAGCATTTCCACGGGATCGTGCTGGATAAATCACAAACCCGAACTGACTGGGCGCAACGTCCGTTGACGGAAGCCCAACGCCGCTATGCGACGCAGGACGTGGTGCATCTGCTGTCGCTGTGGCAGGTGCTGGAAGCCAGCTTGCGCGCTGAGGGCAAGTGGGACTGGTTTGAGGAAGAGTGTGAGCAACTGAAAGTCGAGGAGGCCGGGCCACCCTGGTTGCGGCTGAAGGGGCTCTCGCAATGTGAAGGCTCGGCGCTATCGATCGCACAACGGCTCTGCCTGTGGCGCGAAGAGCAGGCCCGTGCGTCGAATCGTCCACGCACCTGGATTCTTCGCGACGAAACCCTGATTGCGCTGGCCCGCGCGCGGCAACGAAGCCTGACTGAACTTTCCCGTCTGCCGGGCGCGGCACCGGGCACCGTGCGGCGTTACGGAGAAACCTTGCTGGCGCTTTGTGAGACGGCGGCGCGCGAAGCGCCCTTGGCAATGCCGGACGTCATGCCCCGCCTGAGCCCGGAGCAAGCGGCCGCAGTGGTGCAATTACAGGAGCGGGTAAAGGCCTGCGCCGAAGCGCACAAGATTGGCGTGACCGTGCTGGCGACGCGGCGGGATCTGGAGCGGGTGGTGTGTGGATTGCCGGTGCCCAAGCTGAGCACCGGCTGGCGTTCGCAAATTCTGACGCTAGGCTGAGCGAGCGCTAGCGTCAGTCGGGCGCTTACTTTTTGATTTCAAGCAGTTCGATATCAAAAATGAGCGTCTGGTTGGGCCCGATCGGGCCGGCGCCTTTGAGGCCGTAGGCGAGATCCGGCGGAATCACCACCTGCCAGCGGGAGCCGACGTGCATCAGCGGAATCGCTTCCTGCCAGCCACGAATCACGCTGTCGAGCGGCAGCGTCGCGGGTTCGCCGCGCTTGCGGGAGCTATCAAATTCGGTGCCATCCAGCAAGGTGCCGACATAGTGCGCCACGACCGAGTCGGTCGCCTTGGGCTGCGCACCCGTCCCTTTTTTCAGCTCTTTGTACTGCAGGCCGTTGGCGAGTTCCTTCACGCTGGGGTCTTTTTTGTTCTTGGCCATGTAGGCCTTGCCCGCGTCGAGATTGGCCTGTGCTTTTTTCTGCATTCGGTCATTGACGGACTGCGAAGCTTTTTCGAGCGCCGCCTTGAATTGTTCCTCCGTCAGCTGCGGCTTGTTGCCTTCAATGGCGTCTTTCACGCCTGCGGTGAAGGCCGTGAGATCCAGCTCCACGCCCTGCCGGGTGATGCTCTGGGCAGAGGTGAGGCCAATGGCGTAGCTGGCTTTCTGGGCATCGGTAGCAAGTTCGCCGCTGACAGCATTGAGGCTGACGGTGAGTGCGACTGCCACACTGGCGGCGAGCAGGGAAAGTTTCATAAGGATCAGGCTCCTGAGATTGAGGGACGGATGAAATGGTGAGATTCGAATTCGACCAGACACCGACCACTGGTCGGTGCCGGGAGACAGCTAGCGAGTTAGTCGACTTTAGTTGCCGTGAATTTAAGGACGGGGCGGGTACCGGTCACTTCCTGACCTAGTTCAACGCCAGCGGGGACCACCACGCAGTCGCCGCTTTTGACCGTCATATCGTGACCCTCGACCTCCAGACGGAGTTCCCCCGTCATGATGCCGAGAACCACTTCGCCGTTCCAGCTCTGGGGCTCGAGCTTGGTATTGAGTGGCATCAGTTCGCGCCTGGTGTCATAGCCCCGGACCAGCAGCTTTTGCGTCATCGATTGCTCGCTGAGCGGGCCGTCTGCGGCGAGGTCCCAGCGCTCAACCCGAAGCTTGCTGATGGGGCGATGCACTACCACCCGATTGCCGGAATGGAAACCGGCTTCGTACAGGGCGGCCTCGGCGCGCCGGTACAGCTCAGAGGAATCGACACCCCGCATAGGCTTGGCAGTGGCAACGCCAATGTGTGCGGTGAGTTGAACGCTGGGCGCGCCGGAGCCCGCGTGTTGGGGCAGGGTGACGGTTTCAATTTTCTTGCGCACGTTTTCGGCCAGGCGTTCCGCATTGCGCGAGTCGCAACCGGGTAGCAGCAGGGCGATTCGCGACTCGTCGTAGCGGGCGGAGTTGTCGCCGGGGCGACGACCGAAGCCGCGGACGGTCATGCCGAGGCGTTTGAGGATCAGATCAGAGGTTTGCCGATTATTGGCCGCAGCGAACTCTTCATGGCCGTCCATTTCGATCAGCAGCAGGGAGACCAGCTTGCCTTCGCGCGCGGCCCGTCCCCATTCGGCCTCGGTCGTTTGCTCAAAGTGGCGGCGATTGTCCAGACCAGTGACCTGATCGATTGGCGACAGGCGTTCCAGAGAGTCCGACAAGGCCTTGGATTTGCCTTGCAGCATCCCAAGGTCGGCGGCCATGCGGCGCATCGAGGTTTCCGCCTCGTCGCGTTTGTTCTGGCTTGCCTTCACCTCCACCTTCAGTTTCTCGACTTGATTGCGGCGCTGGTCGAGGTAACTGCGCAACTGGGCCGCTTCATCTTCTAGCAGGCTGCTTTGCCAGAGTCGGTTGCGGAGTTGCAGCCCCCCGAAATGCGCCACGGCGGCGAAGAAACCAAATCCAAGGAGCGACGGCCAAACAAAAACAAGGGGTTGAGAGAGCAAGGTCAGCGCTGGCGGCAGCAGCACGGCGGCGACGAAAAGGCGAGTGACCTTGGGTGTTCCGGCATGACAGGCGACCGACAGCATTACGATCGCGAGCCCCAGCAGCATGAGCGGCGTGCCAACCACGGTAATGCCTGCGCGCAGGGACCACGCGAAGGCCGCGCCCCACAGCACGCCAGTGACGGCGAGCGATATGGCAAAAGGCGGAAAAACCTCGCTGGAATCGCCGCCCTGTTCTAGCAGCGCACGTGCACGACGGACCAACAGGTAGCGCACGCCGTAGGAGGCCCAACCCAGACCCGCCCAGACGGCCATCGCTAGTTCAGAAGTAAATTCCCTCAGCGCAAGCAGGCCAATGAGGACACCGGTGGCACCCAGCAGACACTCATGTTGGCTTTCTCGCACCAAACGATTCGTCTGATGCTCGGTTACGCTTTTGATTGTCTCTGCGTCGAGTTCCATTCCTTTTCCTGTCGCTACTCGGATTCGCAGGGTTTCAACCGTGGAGGCTGACATGCATGGCCTGCGCTAACGATAGTGTATGCCCAAGACCTCCCAGTGATGAACCACTTATGACGGTTTTTTCACACCGTATCGCAGTCTTTTTGTGGGTTCGCAGGCCAGATAACCTGTGGCTCTCGCCTGCCGGTAGCCGCAGCCT
>CANFVX010000204.1 GCA_947450495.1 Gammaproteobacteria bacterium | reverse complement strand
GGAAATCCCACCCGGCGCACCCACCACATTAAAGCCGCCCAGCGCAGCGCCGGTCAGCCGATCAAACTTGCCAATGAAGGGCGTGCTGGCGTCCGTGGTGTACACCACATCGCCCACCGTCACCACGCCACGTCCGTTCCCGCCAGAGGCGGTAAAGCTAAAAATCTGGGCGCCGGTGGTGGTGTCGAACGACTGCACGAACGGGGTGCCGGCGTTATTGCTGTAGAGCACGCCGGCCTGAGCCATGCCTGCAAATGCCATAGCTAAAGCGGTGAGCGTCCATCTGGTGCTGCTGTGTTTCATGATTGAGTCCTTTCGTTGCGGTTAGCGAGATGGCGCAGGCTCGACGACCTCTGATCACCAGACTGGTCTACAAGCTGCGCCCCGGGCGATCCAGAGCACAAAGCAGGCCATCGCTTGGTGAGCCTTGTCGTTGCTGGCGCCACTGGCGGTATTGCCCCGCTGGCCGCACGAATGAACGCCGAACTGTAAAAAGCATGGACGGGAAGGCGGGCGTTTGGGCGGGATATTCGGGCTTCTTTTACATTGCCCCACGGCGCGCTAAGCGCACTAAGGCGCGAAATCGCGGAAGGCCGCATCAAACGGTTGAAAATTATCCGGCCCGTAGCCGGCATCAAACACGGCGAACACAATCCGCGTGAAGTCGTCCGCACGGCGCGCGATTTCTTCGCGATACAGCGCGGCGACCTGCGTTGCGGGGTTCTGGAACGCCCCGCAGCCGAACGCGCCCAGCACCGCGTGGCGCAGGCGATGCGCGCGGAGGGTATCGAGTTGGGCCGCAATCCGGCGGCGCATTTCGGGGGCAGAAAACGGCCTGCCGTCGCGTAAATCGGTGGCGGCGGCGCGCAGTTCATAAAACGGGAAGACCGCCTCCGCTGCCAACCAGGCGTAACCCAAGTCCGCGCGCGCTCGCTGCTCGGGCCCGCGCAGGCAAACCCGTGGCCGTTCGGTATCCAGATAAACCCGGCCGTCCGCCGCCTCCAGCAACCCGGTGAACGCGGGGCGGTAGGCGTCGCTGGCGTGGTCAAAGCAGTGGCTGTCGATATGAAAGTGGCAGTCGGTGCGCCGGAACATGTTTTCTTCCTGCGCCACCATGCCTTCTACATAGCCACCGCCCGGCACATACGCGTTGGCCATGTTGAGGACCGCAAAACATTGGCCATCGCGCGCGGACACGGCGCCGGTCACCTCGCCCCAGTCGCCGGCCTGTACCTCAACGCACAGCGGGCCTGTCGCCGCCACCGCCTGCGCCTGCCAGCGCGCGAGGTTGGCGGCGGCCAGACGCGGGTAGTGGTCCGGCGCATCGGCCTGCTCGAAGGCCGCGAGAGTTTCGCGCAAGACCACGCGCCGTTGCACGAGATCAGGCTGTTGGTAGTGACGCAGCTGCGGGCTGCGTTCCGGGAGCAGGGTCCGTCCTGGCATGGCGGGTCATCCGGGTGGGGGTTATCCCCATCGGAGGCTATCCACCTAGGCCGACAAAATCGAGCGCCGCCGGCCCCGCAACGATCCTCAGTTCAAGCCATAGGCGCCGGGTGCGTTGCTCGCCCGCAAGGTGAGCAGCAGCGTGCGGGTGTCGGCCTGCGCTTCAAACTCGCGCCCCTTGGCGAGCAGCGCCTCGGCCGTGGCCCGCGCCTTGTCTTTCATGCCGGCTTCCGCCAGCGCGTAGGCGTAGTGATAGGCCACGTTGGGATCGTCCGGCCGCGCCTGATGCGCGCCTTCCAACAGCGCGAGCCCCTGCTGCACGCGCTGTTTGCGCACCAGAATCCAGCCGAGAGTGTCGGCGCTGTTGGGATCGCCGGCCATTTTCTGATGCGCGCGTTCCGCCAGCGGTAGCGCCCGGGGATCGTTCTGGCGGTCGTACAGCCAGGCGAGATTGTTGAGCGCGAGCGGCTGGTCGGGCACTTTCTCCAGCACCTTCTCGAAGGCTGCCTGCGCGGCCGGCAAGTCTTTGCTATCGAGCGCCAGCGCCCCCAGCGTGAGCCGCGCCATGACGTCTTCCGGATAGCGGACCAGCCACTCGGTGAGGGTGCTGCGCGCGCCGTCGGTATCCTTTTCGGCCCGCTGCGCGGTGACCAGACGGAGCAGGGCGCGCGTGCTGGGCTCGGCCTTGAACACGGTGCGGAAGGCGGCGGTGGCGGCCGCCCGCTGGTCTTGCGCGGTGGCGAGTTCGCCGGCTGCGCTGTCGGGGTCCACCAGCTTGGGGAATTGCTGACGCATGCGTTCCACCACCCGGCCGGCGGCCGCGTACTGGTGGTCGGCGAGTTCGGTCGCGAACAGGCTCCACCACATCGGCAGCACGCCGGGATGCGTTTTTAACGCCGCTTCGTAGTGCTCGCGCGCCGGCTTGTAGCGCTGCGTGGCGCGTTCTGCTTCGGCCAGAAAATAGGTGGTGCGGGCATCGTCCGGCGCAACCGCATGCACGCCGGTCAAGGTCTTGAAAGCGTCTTCAGCGGCGCCGAGGCGGAGTTGGAAAGCGCCCCAGCGAAGCTGACTCAAAGGGGAGGCTGAGGTTTGTTTGAACGCTTGCTCGGCGTTATTGCGCGCGGACTCGCGTTCCCCCGCCCGCAGTTGATGCTCGGCGAGTTGCCAGCGCAGTTCTGGTTCATCCGGCTGGACCGCCAGCGCATCGTTCAGCACCGCGGTGGCGCCGGTCGCGTCGCCCTTGCGATCCTTTAAGGCCACCAGCGCAAGCACTGCCGGCGTATAGGCCTTATCCGCCTTCAGTGCGGCTTCGAGCTTGGTTTGAGCGATGTCATCCTGCCGATTGCCGAGCGCCATGAAGCCCTGATTCGCCAGCGCTGGCGCGAAGTCCGGCTTGAGTGCCAGTGCTTTGGCGAAGGCCGCGCTGGCTTCCGGGCCCTTGCCAGCTCGCGCATACGCCAGTCCGGCTAAATTGTGCGAGAGCGCTTCCTCGGGCGCGAGTTCAACCAGCATCCGCGCGGACTCCAGCGCGGCGGCGGCGTCACCCTGTGCGACCTGCCAGGAGGTGAGGGTTTGCCTCACGGCCAGATTCTCCGGCGACTGCTCTGCGACCTTGTTCAGCGCGGCCAGCCCGCCCTGGGGATTGCCGCTGGCGAATTGGGCGGTGGCGAGTTGGGTCTGCACCGAAGCGGCGTGGTCTGGGGCCATGCTCTGAGCTTGCTTGAGCACGCTCCGCGCCCGCACCGAGTCGCCGCTGGCCGCATAGGCATGACTCAGCAGCGCGAGCAGGCCCGCGTCGGCGGGGCGCTTCGGATCGTTCAGCAAAGGACTCAAGGCCTCGACCGCTTCGCCGCCGCGATGCTGTTTCAGCAGCACCACCGCCAGTAGTTTGCGCGCGGCATCGTGGTCTGGGACCAGCTTGGTGAGCGTGGTCAACAGCGCTTCGGCGCGATGAAAATCCCCAAGATGAAAGTAGCTGCCGGCCAGCATCAGCAAGGCCTGCGGTTGTCTGGGCTGCACGTTCACAAATTCGGCGAGCGTGCTGCTCGCTTGCGCCCAGTCTTCTTTCGCGTATGCCAGCATGCCGCTCAGCAACAGCACTTCGCCGGATTTGGGCGCCAGATGTCGCAGGCGCGTCACGCTAGCGCTCGCGGCCTCCAGCTGATGCGTGCCGATTTGGGCCTGCGCGAGGCCGGCCAGCGCTTCCAGATTTTCCGGCGCGATCTTCAGCGCCGTCTCAAAGCCGCTCAAGGCGCCACTCAGATTGCCTTGCGACAGCGCAATGCGGGCTTTCATCGCGAGCGCTTCCAGATTCTTCGGGCTGGTGGCGAGTGCTTTATCGAGCGCCGCAGTCGCGCCGCTGATGTCGCGCTGGGATAAGGCCAGACGCGCAGTGGCGACATCCAGACTCGCGGCGTCTGGGGCGTGTTGCTGCGCGGCTTCGAGCAGGGTTTTGGCCTCCTCGGTGTGGCCCATTCCGAGTTTGGCTTTCACTTTCATCGCGTCGAGTTCAGGCGTGCGCGGCCCCCGATAGCTCTCCAGCGTGGTGTTCGCCTCGGCGTAGCGCGAAAGGTCGATTTGCGCCTGCGCGATATCGAGACTCACGGCCGGCTTGGTCGCGGCCAGCGCCTCGGCCCGGCTTAATTCAGACAGCGCGGCGGCCGGTTGATTGAGCGCCAGATAGGTCTGGCCCAGATGCCAGCGGGTGGGCAAATCTTCCGGCGTAAGCTGCAGCGCGCTCTTGTAGTGGATGACCGCTTCCTTGAGCGAACCTTTCTCGCGCGCGGCGTCGGCGGCGGCCACCCAGTGGCTGGCGTCAGGGGTTTGCCATTGATGCCAGGCCATGGCGCCGACGGCGGTCGCCGCGCCACCTATTAGCCCCACACCGATCAACCAGCGGGGAAAGCGTTTCCGGTCCTGCATGCTTCACCTCGTCCAAGAGCGCCGGACTGGCGCCTGCCGGAGTATGGTTGGCGGCGAGCGCGCGCTAGCTGGCGTGGATCAAGTCGCTGTGAGGTCGTGGTGCGCGCAAGGCTGTGCGACTATTCAAGCTCAAGGCCGGCGCCGGCCTTATCACCACACGCGAACGGGGCACGGCAATGGGCATGCTGGTCAACGGCCAATGGCAGCGGGAAGACCTGAGCGAATTTGCGCGCGACGGCAGCAGGGTGCGGTTCGATAGCGGCTTTCACGACGCAATCCGCGCCGACGGGTCGACGGCGTTCTTGCCTGAATCGGGCCGCTACGCGCTGTACTGCAACTGGACCTGCCCGTGGTCCCATCGGGCGCTGGTGACGCGCGCGCAAAAAGGCCTGACGGCGGTGATCGATCTGGTGTTGCTGGAACCCAGCATGGGCAAGGAGTCCTGGTGGTTCGGAGAGCGCGGGCGCTACGCGGATCCGGCGCTGGGCGCGACGCACCTGCACTCGCTGTATTCGGCCTCCAATCCGGACTTCACCGGCCGCGTCAGCGTGCCCGTACTGTGGGACAAGCACACGCGCCGCATCGTCAACAACGATTCCGGCGCCATCGCGCGCCTGTTCAACAACGAATTCAACGCGCTGGCCGAACACCCCGAGCGCGACTTCTACCCGCTCGCCCTGCAGCCCGAGATTGATGCCCTGAACGAGTTTGTGGCCGAGCGCCTCAACGATGGCGTGTATCGCTGTTTGCTGGCGAAAGATCAGGCGCAGTACGAGGCGGGCTTCGACCGCGTGTTTGGTGCGCTCGATGAGCTGAACACGCGGCTCGCGCATCAGCGCTTCCTGCTGGGCGGGAGCCCCACCGAACCCGACTGGCGGCTGTTTGCCTGTCTGGTGCGCTTCGATGCGGTGTACTACCCGCTCTACAAGTGCAATCTCCGGCGCATCGTGGACTACCCGAATCTCTGGGCCTACACGCGGGATTTGTACCAACTGCCGGCGGTCGCCGACACGGTGAATCTGGCGGAGATCAAGGCCGGCTACTACGGCATGATTGGCCGGGGCGGCATTGTGCCCAAAGGCCCGCTGATCGATTTCAACACTGCGCACGGCCGCACCGAGCGCTTTGCCTGAAGCCCCCACCGTTTAAGCAGGAACCCGCGATGACTCAAGTCGTTTGTTGTGTGCGCCGCGTCGGCCGCGTCCTGTCATGAGCGCGCCCTTGCCCGCGCTGGAACTGGGCCTCACGCCCTGGGATTTCTCCGCCCTCACCGCGACCTCGCTCGCCACGCAGGCGGCTTACGCGGAGTCGCTCGGCTATCGATCGTTCTGGCTGCCGGAGAATCATTTCAATCCGTATGCGATCCCCGACCCGCTGATGTTGCTGGCGGCCGTGGCGGCGTCGACCCGCGAGATGCGGCTCGCCACCACCAGCTATCTCTTGCCCTTGCGAAATCCGCTGCTGGCCGCCGAGCAGGTGGCGGTGCTCGATCGCCTGAGCGAGGGGCGGGTGATTCTGGGCGTCGGGCGCGGGTATTCGCGGGAAACGCTCAAGGCGTTTGCGATTGATCCGGGTGAGAAGCGCGAGCTCTTTGAGTGGGCCTACACGCTGATGCTGAGCGCCTGGCGCGGCGAGCCGGTGTCTTTGCACGCGGACGGCAGCGCTGCGGTCATCGTTGAACCACGGCCGCTGCAGCAGCCGCATCCGCCGGTGTGGGTGGCGGCGTTCGGGCCCAAGGCCTTGGCGCAGGTGGGCCGTTTGGGCCTGCCCTATCTGGCCTCGCCGATCGAGACGCTGGCCGATCTCACAAGCAATTTTGCGCGCTATGACGCGGCGCTCGCGGCGGCCGGGCATCCGCCCATGACGCTCCGCCCGGTGATGCGCACGGTCTTTGTGAGCGATTCGCGGGCCACGCTCAACACCCTGCGCGAGCGCTTGTCTACGATTACCTTACCCAGCGGTCTCGCCAGTTCACCGCAGGCCGACGACTGGGCCATCATCGGCGACCGCCATGAGGTGAAAGACAAAATTGCGGTGTACCGGGAAACGCTCGGGATGTCGCATCTGGTGGTCACCCGGCTGCGGGTGGAAGGTGTGCCCAGCGAAG
>CANFVX010000203.1 GCA_947450495.1 Gammaproteobacteria bacterium | reverse complement strand
CGCTGCGGGGAGACCACGCGCTCGGTTACTGCCCCGGAACCGCGGCCGTCGTAGGTCACCTGGAGTTGCCGACGCTCGGTCAGCGCCGCGCCGATGGGGCCAAACAGCTCGGGCTCGGGCACCCGCCGCGACAGGCCCAGAATGCGCATCCGCGCCGCCAGCTCGCCGCGCCCGCCAAACTTGCCGGCGAGGAGCTTCTCGATGCGTTTGCGAAAGGGTTCGATCTCCGCCACCAGCAAACCGGGCTGCAGGTTGGACAGCAGTTCGTGACACAGCAGCAGGGCCAGACTTTCGTCGGCGTCGAACCACAGTCCCGGCAGGTCGAACAGCGGCTCGCCGGGTTGGTAGTGGTAGCGATAGCCACCGCGATCGCGGTCATAATCGATGGGTGCGCCGCGCGCGCGCATCTCGGCGAAAGTGCGCTTTACCGAGGCTTTGGAGCACTCGAGGTGTTCGATAAACCAGTCCATGGCGACCGGCACGCGGGAGCCGGTGAGTTTCTTATGGACTTTATAGATGCGGTCAAAACGATCCATCGCTCCCCCTCTGCCCCGGTTAGCAGCGCACTGCGAGTCGCGTGGCGGTGATGCCGCCAGCGCAAATCTCAGGCACGGTGTTTCCTTCCTTGTACTGGGATGGGCGCGCGCTGTCGAGTTGAAACAGC
Organism: Gammaproteobacteria bacterium; assembly: GCA_947450495.1. Lineage (GTDB taxonomy): Bacteria > Pseudomonadota > Gammaproteobacteria. The sequence continues at coordinate 5,832 of CANFVX010000203.1, read as the reverse complement.
GGGCGTTTGCACCGCCGCTTTGGCGCAATGGCGGCATAAAAAAAGCCCCCGGCGCAGCGGGGGCTTTTACGGTTGGCCGAAGCCGGCCGTCTGACCGGCCGGGGCTAACGCGCCTCGTTCAGGATTTCGCCAAAGCGCTCCACCACTTCCAGCGACTCGGTGCGGGACGGGTAGTAGTGCCCTTCGTTCACCGGGTTGCGGGTGCGGATGCAAATCCAGTCGGGGTTGATCTGTTCCTTAATCTCGCCCAGACGGTCCAGCCACTTCTGGCGGTTACCGATGCAGAGGAACATGTTCTCCACCGCTTCGAGCATGTTGGCGGGCGTCGCGTCCGGATCCAGCCCCTTCTCGGCGTAGAAGCTCCACTCGCGGATCCAGCGATGACCGTGCTTCTCGCGCAAGTCTGGCTCGTCGCCAATCCAGCCTTCAAAGCCCATGGTGAACTGCCAGTTCTTCTTGCCGAGTTTGTCGGCCTTCTCGCGCATGGCTTCAACCTGCGGCTTCAGAGTTTTGACATCCGGCGGGAACCACAGGCACCAGCCGTCCCAGCGCAGCGCGCGCTCCAGCGCCTTGTCGGCGAAGGCGCCAATCCACACCGGCGGGCGGGGTTGCTGATAGGGTTTGGGCGTCATCTTCACGCCTTCGAAATTAAAGAACTCACCGTTGTAGTTCACGGTTTCCTGCGTCCAGCAGGCTTCGATGATGTCCATCACTTCTTCAAAGCGCTTGCCGCGTTTGGCGTAGGGCACGCCGAAGCAGCGGAAGTAGTCTTCGTGATAGCCCACGCCGGCGCCGAAGGTCAGGCGGCCGCGCGACAGGCAGTCGATCTGCGCCAGCTGCTCCGCCAGATGCACCGGGTGATGGAAGGTGGGCTGAATGACGGTGCAGGCGATGTCCACTTTCTTGGTGCGCGCCGCGATCGCCGCCATCTGGGTAATCGTGTTCGGCCACCAGGTCTCCGGCCGCTGGTGACGTTCCGGCACCCACAGACCGTCGAAACCCACGCGCTCGGCAATTTCCGATTCCGCCAGACAGTGGTCCATCGCATCTGCGACTTCGGGCCCGGTCGGCGGCGTGGTCTGATCGTAAGGGCCGAAATGCGTATCCGGCATGTAAGCAATTTTCACGGTGATGCGCTCTCTCGTTGTTGTAAGGAACGCTTGGATTCTAGGCAGGGCCCGGAGGGCGAACAAGCCGCAGCGAGACTGATAACAGACTCAGCAACAGGCGCTCCGCCAAATCCGGAAGACCCACTTAACGCGCGTCCAGTTTGGCTCTCTTTTACCTTGACGCTGCTTTCGCGCCAAACGTACCATCGGGTGCATAAGTACAGATATTTTTCGCGTGTCTGGCATTTCCCTGACGCGCTCCTTCGCAGAATGGGAGAACCCAAGATGGCCGTCGTAAACGAGCGCAAGCACGTCGTTCCGAGTCGTCCGGTGAATACCGGCCCGACGCTTCGTCAACAGGTGAGTGAGCGCGACCGCCTCACCGAGGAAACCGGCCACTACTACGGCATCGCGGACCTCTCGCTCCGCGACGCCGACCCGATCAAATACGAACGCTTCTATAACAAGCTGCACGCCGCGGTGCTGGCAGCGCGCGAATCCGCCCGCTTTGTGGCCGCGAGCCCCGGCTCCCGCGAAATGGGCGAATGCCTGTGGGGCATCACGACGCCCGAAGGCGACACCCTCGCGGTGTCGATGGGCTTCCTCTCGCACACCGCCATCTTCCCGGTCGCCATTCGGTATATGGCCGACAACGACTACGACGTAAACGACGGCATTGAAGACGGCGACGTCTACGCGGTGTCCGACGGCAAAACCGGCGGCGTGCCGCATCCGGGCGATTTCTACACCTTCACGGCCATCTGCCACGAGGGCGAAGTCCTGGGCTGGGCGGTGGGCATCAACCACCTGATGGAAAACGGCGCGCCGGTGGCCGGTTCCTGGGCCACCTTCTCGGTCGACACCTTCATGGACGGCCTGGTCTGCCCGCCGATGCGCACAGGCCGCAAGCTTCACCAGGAATCCTGGTGGAAAGCCATCTGGGAGCGCCGCACCCGCGCCTCCACCATGAACATCCTCGACGACAAAATGCGCCTCGCCGGCTGCGCGATGATCAACAACGCCACCCACGACCTGCTGGCAGAGTTCGGCGCCGAGTACTACAAGCGCGCGATTCGCGAAGTCATTGAAGAATCCCGCCGCATGATCGTGGACAACATGCGCGCGCTGATGGTGCCCGGCACCTACAACGGCTGCGCCTTCCGCCTCGTGAAGTACGAAGGTCTGCAGAACGTCTGGTCGCACGCCAACAAGAACACCCTCATTCACGTGCGGGCCAGCGTGGAGCCCAACGAAAAAGGGCTGATGCTGGACACCGAAGGCAGCTCGCGCTGGGGTTATCACTCCTACAACGCGACGCCGGGCGGCGCCGACGCCGCCGTCTTCCTCGGCATGATCAACTCCTTCGCCCACAACACCAAAGTGACCGCCGGCATCGAACTTGCCGTGCAGCGCCACTATGCGCTGGGCAGCATCTACAACCCGGACTACGAATTCACCAGCAACGCCAATCTGTGGGCGCAAACCGTAGCGCTGAACAGCATCGGCTTCAACGCCGTGTCACGCGCCACCTTCTCGCGCGGCTACATGGAAGAAGCCTTCACCATCGACGGCAACTGGGGCGCGTTCCAGGGCGCCGGCACCACCGCCGACGGCACCAGCTACGGCTTCACCAACTTTGAATGGCTGGGCGGCACGGGTCGTGGCGCCTGGTGCTACAAGGACGGCGAGCCTCTGGTGTGGGCCGCGTGGTCGCAGATTGCGACGATAGGCGACGCCGAAGAATTCGAAGCCTGCGTGCCGCCGCTGTTCTATCTCGGCCGCAAGCTGCTGCCGGGCTACTTCGGCTACGGCAAATATCGCGGCGGCCCGGGCAACTCGGCCGTGCACTGGTGTGTGGAACCCGGCAAGCACGTGGCGCTCACCCGCCCCAACGGCGGCCTGTCCTGCACCACCTCGGTGGGCCTTGGCATGAGCGGCGCCTATCCGGGCCCCGGCTCTTTCATGATTTCCGCCCGTGGCACCAACCTGCCGGAACTCATTAAGGAAGGCGAAACCCCGCGCGATGCGCGCGAACTGCTGGCCCAGGTGGACAGCGGCCAGCTGACGGTTGAGAACCTCGAAATCTGGAAGACCGACTGCCCGGAACTCGCGCTGCACGACCACGATCTCTTCGTGGACGCGGCCGGCTCCTCCGGCGGCTGGGGCGATCCGCTGGACCGCAACCCGCAGCTGGTGATTGCGGATCTGAACGACGGCGTGGCGCCGGACTATGACTTCGTCAGCAACATGCACGGCGTGGTTGCCACCCAGAATGCCGACGGCGACTGGACGCTCGACGCCGCCGCCACCACCGCCAAACGCACCGCGCTGCGTAAAGCCCGTCTCGACGAATCCCTGCCCGCCGCCGACTGGTGGCAGCAGGAACGGAACAAGGTGCTGGCCAAGGATTTCGTACCCGAAGTGCACGAGATGTATTCGCAGAGCCTGAGCTTTGCCAAATTCGACGGCGAGTTCCGTCGCTTCTGGCAGGTTCCCGCTGAATTCAACTTCAGCAAGGAGTAAGTCATGGCCAGCGAAGCAAGCATCAGCAAAGAACTTATCTCGCAACTGGTCGAAGGCACGATCGACGACGACAACGCCACGCGTCTGCAGCGTCTGCCGCGCAAAGATCAGGATCGCTTCATGAACTACTGCGCGGTGCTGCAAGCCCGCGTGAGCTGGCAGGACCAAATCCTGCTGCGTCTGGGCGACAAGCTCTACGTGGTGCGCAATGCCGCCAACCAGCGCGTGGTGAAGTGCGACTGCGGCCACGAATTCGGCGACTATCGCCAGAACTGGAAACTGGGCTGCAAGGTCCGCGTGCGGCGCACGCTGGCCGAAATGCGCGAAGTCTACGACCCGGCGCCGGCCTGCCCGGAACCGGGCTGGCAGGAAGTGCGAGAGTTCTTCTGCCCGGACTGCGCCGCTCAGCATTCGGTGGAAGTGGTGGCGCCGGGCTATCCGGTGGTGTTCGAGATGCTGCCGGATCTGGACAAGTTCTATCGGGACTATCTGGGCCAGCCGCTACCGGACGAAGCCGGTGACTGGTACGCGGATCGCACCGCGGATCTGACCCAACGCTGGGCGGCAAGCGCCGCCGGCTAAGGCCGGCCAACGCGCCCGGCAGCGCTGCATGGCGCTGGCCGGGCTGCCCCGTTTTCGACACGCGAACATTCTATTTTTCAGGAAACGACCATGTCCGATTCCCACGTGACGGCGAGCGACGATCGCCAATTCATTCTTGCTTTTGATGCCGGCGGCACCATGACCGACGCCATCCTGGTGAAACCCGACGGCAGCTTCACGGTGGGCAAATCCATCAGCCGCCGCGAAGACGAGCCGCGCAGCTACCGCGAATCTGTCACCGACGCCGCCAATAACCTCGGCCTGACCGCCGAAGAAGTGCACGCCCGCTGCGGCGCCGACATCTACTGCGGCACCGGCATGCTGAACACCGTGCTCACCGGCAACGGCCGCAAAGTGGGCCTGATGGTGACCCGCGGTTTTGAAGACATCACCGTGATGGAAGGCGGGCTGTCTTATCTGGGCCAGAGCCAGAACGAAACCCTGCACCAGCAGCTGCACAAACACACCCGTCCGCTGGTGCATCCCAAGAATGTTTTCGGCATTAGCGAGCGTCTGGGCGGCGGCTGCTATCAGGGCAACATCCACCTGCCGCCGGGCGCGGAACTCATTCCCGTCAACGAAAAGCAGGTGGTGAAAGCCGTCAACGAGATGATCGATCGCGGCTGCGAGGTCATCGGCATTCTGTTCCTTTTCTCGTTTGTGGACGCCCGCCACGAGCACGAAGCGAAAGCCATCGCCGAGCGCGTGCTGAAGGAACGCGGCGTGAACCTGCCGGTGGTGTGCTCGGCCGACGTCGCGCCCGTCTCGAAAGAAAACAACCGCCTGAAGAGCCTGCTCTTCCAGTGCTTCGCGGCCGAGCTGGTGCGCGATTCGCTGATGTCGGTGGAAACCCAAGCCAAGGCCTTTGGCTATCAGGGCCGTCTGCTCACCCTGCTCTCCTACGGCGGCGCGGTGAACATGGAATACGAGCGCCTCTACGAAACCATGATTTCCGGCCCCATCGGCGGGCTCATCGGCGCGCAGTTCATCGGCGAGAAACTGGGCATTCCCAATATCGTGACCGCCGACATGGGCGGCACCAGCTTCGACGTGGGGCTGATTGTGGAAAACCGCCTCGCCATCACCAAGAGCGCGGACATCGCCGGCCACCGCCTGGCGCTGCAGATGGTAGAACTCGATTCGGTGGGCAGCGGCGCCGGCTCGGTGGTGTGGGTGGACGATTACAAGCGCCTGCACGTGGGCCCGGACAGCGCCGGGGCGAAGGTGGGCGTGTGCCTGAACTTCGACCGCCTGACGGTGACCGATATCAACGTCGTGATGGGCTATGTGGACCCAGACTACTTCCTGGGCGGCCAGGTGAAACTCGATCGCGAGAAAGCCATGGCCGCGCTGGATGAAGCCGTGGCCAAGCCGCTGGGCCTGAGCGTGTACGAGGCCGGCGCCGGCGTGCTCGACATCGTCAACACGCAGATGAACGACCTGCTGCGCACGATGGTGGCGGCCAAGGGCTACGACACCCACGACTTCACCTTGCTCTACTACGGCGGCGCCGGCCCGGTGCACATGTACGGCTACGCCGAAGGCATCGAGTTCGCCGACGTCATTACCATGCCCTGGGCGGCGGGTTTCTCCGCCT
>CANFVX010000202.1 GCA_947450495.1 Gammaproteobacteria bacterium | reverse complement strand
TCCAGCTTGAAGTCCGCCGAAAACGTTCGTCTTTGCTTGCTCATCAGACACCTCTCTCGCGGCGAATATAGCCGCCTATCGGGGTGTCCGGGGGTAGTGGACCACTACAATGTGGCCCTTCAGCCGGAGGCACCGCCATGGATTTCCTTGCCATGAATCCGCTAGAGCGTCGGTTCGCCGTGGACGATCTGCTCGCCCGCTACGCCCGCTGTATCGACGACGATCAACTCGAGCAATGGCCGGCATTCTTCACCGAACACGCGCGCTACATCGTGCGTTCGCAGGAAAACGCCTCGCGGGGACTGCCGACAGCGGCGATGTATTGCGACTCCCGCGCCATGCTGGTCGACCGTGTAGTCGCGCTGCGTAACGCCAACATTTACGAATCGCACCGCTATCGCCACCTCATTAGCTGCACGGTGCTTGAAGACATCACCGCACAGGCGCTCACCGCCGTCAGCAACTACGTGGTGTTTCGCACCCGCACGAACGGTGCCACCGATATCTTCAGCGCGGGCGGTTACCGCGACCGCATTGTGGTGGAGGGCGAGTCCTTACGCTTTGCCGAAAAACTGGTGACCTTCGACACCGACCGCATCGATACCCTGCTAGTGACGCCGTTATGAGTAACGACACCCTTCTCCATTGGCCCACGCAAACGAACGGCGCGCGTGTGCCTTATGGCGTGTTCACCGACCGCGAGTGGTATGTGCGCGAGCAGGCCACGGTGTTTCGCGGTGAGACCTGGAGTTTCGTGGCGCTTGAGGCGGAAATCCCCAAGCCCGGTGATTTCAAATCCACTTTTGTCGGCGACACACCGGTGATCGTCACCCGCGACAACGACGGCAACATCAACGTGCTGCAAAACCGTTGCGCGCATCGCGGCGCGCTGGTGTGCCGCGAGCGGCGCGGCAATACGCGGCGACTGGAATGCGTGTATCACCAGTGGAATTACGATCTGCGCGGGCGCTTGCGCGGGGTGCCGTTCCGGGCGGGCATCAACGGCAATGGCGGCATGCCGGCGGACTTCAACCTTGATGCGCATGGGCTGCTAACTTTGCGGGTGGCGCGCTTGCACGGCTTGGTGTTCGCCAGTTTCTCGAGCACCGTGGCCCCGCTGGAGGACTATCTGGGCCCGATGGTCGTGGGCGCGATCGCGCGCTTGTTCAACCGCGAGATTGTGGTCACCGGCGACCAGCGCCAGTTCATTCACGGCAACTGGAAGCTCTACGCGGAGAACACCCGCGACCCCTATCACGCGAGCCTGCTCCATCTCTTCCACAACACTTTCGGGCTCTATCGATCCTCGCAAACCGGCGCCTGCAAGATGGACGCCGGCCATCGCCACACGCTGCTCTATGCGATGGCGGGCACCAGCAGCAGCGAGGCGGACAAAGCGGCCTATCAGGACAGCCGCAGTCTGAACACCGCGTTCAAGCTGGCCGATCCCTCGGTGCTGGCAGGTCGGAAGGAGTTCGATGACGGCATCACGCTGGTCATCCTCTCCGTGTTTCCCAACCTTGTGGTTCAGCAAATTGCCAACACGCTGGCGGTGCGCCAAATCGTGCCGTATTCAGTCGATTCCTTCGAACTCGTCTGGACCCATTTTGGCTACGCCGACGACGATGCCGCCATGCAGGAAATCCGGCTCAAGCAGACCAATCTCATCGGGCCTGCGGGCTACGTGGCGATGGAAGACGGTGAAGCGGTGGAAATCGTGCAGCGGGCGATTGCGCGGGATGCCAACGCGCACTCGTGGATCGCGATGGGCGGCGGCCGCGCGGAAGACGCCGAGCATCTGGTCACCGAATCGGCCATCGTGGGCTTCTGGGAAAACTATCGGCGCCTGATGGGGATTGCGGTCGCCGACAGCTAGTCGCGCTGGCTGGCGCGACCGCCCGGGTTCGACGACCTCGGCCCGACTACTTCGATTGGCGGCGGAAGAAAATGCTGATCTCCGCCACCTGGACGCCGAATTTGCTCATCTTTGTGCGGTTGGCAAGCGTCTGGTCATCGATGAGATACATCCAGTCGTCCATCGTCATATTCCATGTCTTCCCATCCACCGGCAGCGCGAGCTGGTAGCGCCATTGCAACGCGTTGCCCGCGGCCTCGCCTTGCGCGATGCCCACCACGTCGCCCGCCGTGCCTTCATAGCGGTCGCCGTGCTTTTTGATTTCCCAGCGGCGATGTTCCTTTTTGCCGTCCGACCAGTCGAAATTTTCTTCCAGCACGCCAGTGTCGCCCTGCCAGCGGGCGTCGATGTGGACGGTGAAGCGGCGCAGCACCCTGCCACCCCTGTCCTGCACCATGCCCCAGCCGGTGATGTCACCGTTGAAGTATTGCTGGAGGTCGAGCTTAGGTTGCTGCTCGTGATAATCCTGCACGCTAATTTGCGAGCACGCGCTCAGCAGGAAGCCGAGCGCGGCGATGAGGATTTTGGTCATGGTCAATGCTCCTTGGTGGTGAGTAAGGCGCGCGCCGGCCGGAGGCCCGCGCTCGCCAGTATGAGCGCCGCGATGCCTTTCAATACGCACGGCAACAGGGCGTAGGTCATGGAAAGCGCATGCAGTGCCGCGGCGCTGGTGGCTTTGGGTTGATAGCCGAGCAGTGCGAGCAAAGGCAAGCCAGCACCTGCGGCCAGCGCGAGATTGGCCTTGGTCAATAAATTCCACAGTCCAAAATACGCGCCCTCACGGCGCGGCTTGCCGGCAGCTTCGTCGCGATCGATAACCTCGGCCAGCAGCGCGGGGGGTAGCGCCAGATCCGCGCCCAGCGCGAGGCCGGAGAGCCCGCAAATCACACCAAACGCGACCACCTCATGGGCGCCAAGCCGATAGGCCCACACAAACGACACGACCGATAGCAGCATCCCGGCGAACCACGCGGCGCGTTTGCCCACCCGCTTGGCCAGCGCCAACCACAGCGGCATGCCGAGCGCGCCGGCGGCGAAATAGATCACCAGAAAAAGCCCGCTGAGGTCGGCGCGGCCGATCACGTCAGCGATATAGAACAAGACCATCGTGGCCGGAATTGAGGCCGCAATCCCGCTCACCATGAACACCAGCGCGAGATGGCGAAAAGCCGGATTTTTGAGCGGCATGCTCAAAGCCTCATGTGGCGACAGCGCTGCCGGAGCGTTAGCCTTAGACCTCGCGGCCTGCGGCCCGTACCGCAGCGTGATGCTGCCCATCACCAGTAATAGCCCCACAAACAGCAGCGCGAAGCGTGCATAGGCTTCGCGAGGGCCCAGCTGGGTGACCCAAAATTCGGGCAGCGCGGCGGCAAGAAAAACGCCGACGAGCGCCAGCCCTTCGCGCCAGGCTGTGACTCGCGTGCGCTCGTATGGGCTCGCGGCAAGTTCGGCACCCAACGCCTGATAGCTCACGCTTACCAGACTGTAGCCGAGATAAACCACGACCAGCGTGGCGATGAACCACGCGGCCAGCGACGCACCGTGGATGCCGGGGGGCGTGAGCAAGCCCAGCATGCCAAGGCCGAGCAGCGGCAATCCGGCGGCAATCCAGCCCCGTCGGCCCTGACCGCGCGCCGCGCTGCGATCGCTCAGCCATCCAAGCACAGGATCCTGCAAGGCATCCAGACTGCGGGCCAGCAGCAACAACAGGCCGACGAGGCTGAGGTCAAGCCCCAGCGTCTCCGAGTAAAACTTTGGGACGGCGACATAAATCGGCAGCGCCGCCATGGCGAGCGGGAAGCCGAGCGCGGCATAGGCCAGCAGCGATCGCGTGTGCAGCGGAGCGTTCATGGTGGCTTTGGACCGAGCGGGTTTGACGGTATTACGCCCGTCGCTGCCCGGCGGCGCAATGCGCTGGCTGCATCCGTCATAATGCCGCGCGTTTTGCATTTTTATAGAGGTCTTCCCAATGCGCCATCGTCTCGCTCTCGCCGCCCTTGGCCTGTCGTTTCTCTCCTCCATGGCGCACGCAGATCCGGCGCTGGATCGCATCAAGGCACGCGGCAGTTTGATTGTCTCGGTCAAGAACGAGGGCGAGCGCCAGCAAGCGGCGCATAAAGATCCGGCGCACTTCGCCAAACGGGATTTTGAAATTGGTATTGCGCGGGCGCTGGCCGCGCATCTGACAGGGTCAGCCGACAAACTCGAACTCCGCCAGATGCGCAAACCGCTGCGCCTGCCGGCAGTCGTCAGCGGCGAGGTAGACCTCGCCATTTCGATGTTCCGCGTGACGCCAGAGGCCGCCGCGCAAGTGCAGTTCTCTACGCCCTATTACGAAAGCGCGTTGGCGGCGCTCACGTTGCCGGGCATTTCGCCCGCGTCGCTCGCGGCACTGAACGGCAAACGCATCGCGCTGATCGATCGTAATGACAGTGGTGGAAACGAATTGCCCACCGGGCTCACATCTGCCTCGACCACTCGCTTCGGGCGGTTTGAACGCGCAGCCGAGGCGCTGAAAGCGGGGGAAGTCGACGCGCTGTTGAGCGAGCGCGCGAATATCGAATCCTTCATCAAGGAGGGCCACCCAGAATTTGCGTGTTCCGTGCCGCTACAGCGCACGCCCATCGCGGTGGCGCTACCCAAAGGCAATCCGGATCTCCTGCGCGAAGTGAACGCCACGATAGAGGCGCTCAAGGCCTCGGGCGAGTTGGCGACAATGGCCGGCCAGCTGTCGGCGAATTAGCGCAGATAGACTGCTTCAAAGCGCGCCAGTTGCTGTCCTTCGTCGTTGAACAGGTGCAGATACTGGCCTTCAATCGACCAGTTGCTGGTCTCTTTCAAGGCGTTCATCAGCTTGCTTTCGGTGTCCTGTTCCACCAGACAGGCCATCCGCGTCATGACGGCGCCGCGGAACCCCAGCTCGCCGCGCTTGAGTGAATAGCGCCCACCGAGCCGGTTACATCCGGCGTAGCCAGTGAGTTGATTGGGGGCCTTGAGCACCACATAGGCTTCGCGAGCGTTGGCGGGCGTCATCACGGGTTTGCCGTCGAGCCGCGTCAGCTTCCAGTAAGTGTTCTCCAACGGGGGCGGCGCTCCGGCCTGCACGCAGGTTTCCTTGGGCCACACGCCGTTGTATTCGCGAACTTTGAAGCGGGGCGGTTCCGCACCGTCGGCGCTCAGTTCGGCATCCACGCTGGCCAACACCGGCTGGTCATGCGCGAGTTTCAAGTGCTCGTAGGCGGCATGCAGCACGCGCTGCTCGGTGCTTTCATCGGGAGTCCATCGTTGCCCGCTCAAACACTCGGTAAACGACACGCCGTCGGCATTTTCGAGATACATGCCGCGCACCACGCCCTGAAACGAGAAAGGCTCGTACTTCGGCGCTCGCTTCAGCGCCTGATCGCTATGCGATTCGCGCAGTTGGCCCACGATGTCGAGTTTCATGAGCCCGTCTTCGTTGCCGATCGCGAGCATCATGGGCGCTTCAGTGGCGCCGATGAGGCGCAAGGCCCGTCGGTGCTCATCGAGTTCCCAGCGCCCCAGCTGATCGAGACTCGGCGTCTCGTTGCTGCCGATCCAGCTTTGGCGCAGGAACCACGCGTGATTCGGCAGCAGATTGAGGTGGTGCTTGATGCCATCGCAAGCGGCGCAGGACAGGACGCCCTTAAAGGTGGCCGGCAAATCTTCGAGAATTTCGGCGGACGCCTGCGCGGTCTCGGCCGGCATGTGCATCATCAGCTTGAGGGGGTCACCATTCTCGCCGGGAACTACCGGCACCGGTGCGTCACTGTTGAATAGCAGCTGGTCGCGGTCGAGCACGCGCGCGCGAACCTGATAGTGGTGCTCCGGCAGGATCCGGGCGTCATCAAATTGAAGGTTGAACGCAATGGGCGGTTGCCCCGGTGCCTCCAGATGCATGTCGGCAATCAGTGCGGCGGTCTGGCCGTTCGCCGGCACTTCCTCCAGAAACACTTCAAGTCTGGCGGAGGGTGTGAGCGCGATGCGTTCGCGATAAACCGCCACGCCCTTGAGCTCACCAGCCTGCGCCAGCAGCGCGAAGCCGCACAACAGCAGGCCAAGAAGCCCGGCGTGCCGGTGGCGGAAAAATGAGAATGGGCGCATTGCGAGTCTCCTGCGAAAAAAAACACGGCGTCTTTTACGCCGTCAGTTGCACGGTACTTTCATTCGGACAAGGTCGACAAGCCTCGTTTTGACACCCGATGGGGGGCTCGCCATAGTGTGGCCGGTCGCTCCTGACCCTGGCTTGCGGATCCTCCCGATGTCTCGCCTCACCGATTTCACGCGCTACGACGATGCGCAGACGCAATGTTCCTCGGCCGCGCTGTGGGCTTTGTTTGACGGCGATCGCGAGCATTTCAACATCACGCATGAATGCATCGACCGTCATGTCGACGGTGATCGCACGGCGGTCATCGTGGCGCATGCCGAAGGGCACGACGAAATCCTGAGCTACGCCACGCTCTCGCACGATGCGGCGCGCTTTGCGCATTATCTGGCAGCGCAGGGCGTTGCGCCCGGCGACCGGGTGGCGGTGATGCTTGAGCCTTCGCACGCGTTTTACGTGAGCGTGTTCGGGGCGATGAAATGCGGCGCGGTGGCGGTGCC
>CANFVX010000201.1 GCA_947450495.1 Gammaproteobacteria bacterium | reverse complement strand
GTGATGAATATGGTAGTAGCGCTCTTTGCCGCGCAGCTGCCGCTCGAATTCCTCTCGCGACCAGACGGGAGCATCGGTAGCGCGGCGGCGGATTGAGTACTCTGGCACAGTGGTGGGCTTTATCAGGAAACCAGGGGAAACCCGAGGGGCTGCGAACAGCCCCCGGGCACGTGCTTCACGAAATCAACGGTTGTTGATGTACATCGTGACTTCGAAGCCGAAACGCACGTCGCTGAAAGACGGGGTCTGCCAAGCCATTGGATATCTCCTCGTTTGAGATTGACCGCGCGCCGGTTGAGGCGCGCCACCCACACTGCGAAAATGAGGCCGCGGTGTTCAAGAACCGAAAGCACCATGTGTGCCACTCGCATACTGTCGGTCTGTCCCTGTATTCCGCGCTGAAATCGTGGTTTCTCCGGGCGCCGTCCGCGCGCCGGCAATGGACGGCATGTTTGGGTATTCAATCTGGTTTCATAAGACCAGCAGGGTGGTTGATATGAGCCGAACTCTTCCTCAATGCTGACGAGCGCATGCCCATGATCCGCGAAGCGATCATCACCACGCTGGCGGCCGATGGGCGCGTGCACATTACCCCGCTGGGCTATCGCGAGCAGGATGAGCGCGTTGTGCTGGCGCCGTTTGTGCCGTCGACCACGCTGGAAAACCTGCGCGCGCGTCCTGTGGCCGTCCTGAATTTCACCGAGGACGCCCGCATCTTTGCCGGTTGTCTGACCGGCCGGCGTGACTGGCCGGTGCTGCCCTCGACCCTCAGCCCCGTGCCGAGGCTGGCCGGGGCGCTGGCGCATTGGGAACTGGCAGTCGAGCGCACGATTGAGCATCCCGAGCGTCCCCAATTCCATTGCCGCGTGCTGGCGCGGGTGAACCATGCCGCGTTTACCGGCTTCAATCGCGCCCAGGCGGCGGTGGTCGAAGGGGCCATTCTCATTTCACGTCTGGATTGGCTGGAGCCTTCGCAGGTCGCGAGCGAGATGCGTTACCTGCAGATTGCGATCGACAAGACCGCAGGCGAACCGGAGCGTCTGGCCTGGGCTTGGCTGATGGAAGCCGTGGCCCAACATCCTCGACATGGCGCCCACGCGCAGGGCGCTAGCGTATGACCGCCGTGCTCGCCAGCGTTCGCAATCTGGGCGAGGCGCGGATTGTTGCCGGTTGCGGCGTGCCCTGGATCGACTTGAAGGAACCCGACGCCGGCGCGCTGGGTGCAGTAGCGCTGGCCACTATTACCGAGGTGGTGGCGACGTTCGGTAGCAGCCATACCGTTAGCGCCACCATCGGTGACCATTGGCTAAGCCCTGTGGTCATTCCGGCGCAGGCGCGGGCGGTCACTGAGGCCGGTGCCCATTACGCCAAGGTCGGTCTGTATGCCAGCGCGGTGTCGCCCGTGATGATTGAAGCACTGCGCGACGCTTGCGCTGGGGGTGTCCGCGTGATCGGCGTGTGCTTTGCCGAAGCGCCGCCCGGCGCGGACGACATTGCGCGTCTCGCAGAGTCGGGCGTAGCGGGTTTGATGCTGGATACCGCCGAGAAAGCGGGGCCCAGTTTGCGCGGCCTGATGAGCGCGGTCGCGCTCGCGGCTTTTGTCACTCGCGTTAAAGCGCACGGCTTGCTCTGTGGCTTGGCGGGTAAGCTCGCGCTAGCGGACGTCATGCCCTTGCGCGCGCTTGGCGCCGATTATCTGGGGTTTCGCAGCGCGCTATGCGCGGCACAGGCGCGGACCGCCGCGGTAGAGCAGACCGCAGTCCGCGCGCTCATGCAGGAATTCAATCGCGAGCTGGCTCCCGTCACCTCGCCGCTCGCAACCGCAGTTCAAACAGGAGTCGCCCATGGCTTGGCGTGAAAAAATTTCGGAGAAGGTATACGACGAGGCGGAAACCACCGCGAAGCTGGCGGCGCTGCTGCCCAAGTGGTCTTTGAAGGACGGCTGGATTCGGCGCACCTACAAGACGTCCGGTTGGAAAGGCACGCTGATGGCGGTCAACACCATCGCGCATCTGGCCGAAGCCGCGTGGCATCACCCGGACCTCAATGTGTCCTATGCGTTCGTCACGGTGAAGCTGCAGAACCACGCCGCCAAGGGCATCACGGACAAAGATTTCGAGCTCGCGCAGAAGATCGAAGAGGTCTTGATGTGGCAGCCGGCGGCAGACGAACACAGCGCGCTCGAAGGCACGCCCGAAGATCCTCGCTTCAAATACCTCAAATACGACTAAACGCGAGGCGTGTCAGTCGCGCTGCCAATGCCCGGAGCGGCCGCCTTCTTTTTCCAGCAGGCCCACGTCGCTGATGGTCATGCCGCGGTCAACCGCTTTGCACATGTCGTAGACGGTGAGCAGGGCGATCTGGACCGCGCACAGCGCTTCCATTTCCACACCGGTCGGGCCGGTGGTCTCGACGCGTGCTTCGCAACGCACGGCGGGCGGGGAAGACTCGATCGAGAACGCCACATCCACCGCCGTTAAGGCCAGCGGGTGACACAGCGGGACGAGGTCTGAGGTGCGCTTGGCGCCCATGATGCCGGCCAGTCTGGCCACGCCCAGCACGTCGCCTTTTTTATGATTGCCGGCTTCGATCATGGCGAGCGTGGAGGCTTGCATGAGAATGCGACCTTCGGCGCGGGCGCGTCGTTTGGTCGCGGGTTTGTCGCCGACATCCACCATATGGGCTTCGCCCTGGGCGTTGAAGTGCGTCAAGCGATCTGACATTGGCGATGTCTCCGTGGCAGGCGTGGGCTAGAATCGGCCGCACTCTACCGCAGGTTGCTACAACGCGTGAGCCTTTCATCCTCAGTCACTCTCAAACTGTTCGCGAGCCTTGCGGAAACCCACGGCTGGCGGGAGCGAAATCTGCCATTCAACGGCGAGATGCGCGTTATCGATTGCTGGACCGCCGCCACTGGCCTTGAGACGTTGCCGCCGCGTGTGCTGTGCGCTCGCAACATGGCGTATTGCGAGGCCGGGACGCTGGTCGCCGCCGGCGATGAAATCGCGTTTTTCCCGCCCGTTACCGGGGGTGCTCATGCCGGTTAGTGTGCGCGCCGCGCCGTTCGACCCTTACGCGGAAGTGCTGGCGCATCAGGCTTCGCATTTCGCGAGCACGGGCGCCTTCGGTGCCACCGCCGTATTTGTCGGCACCATGCGCGATTTCAACGAAGGCGACGCCGTACGCGGCATGACGCTGGAACACTATCCCGGCATGACCGAGCAGCATCTAGAGGCCATTTGCGCCGAGACCGCTGCGCGCTGGACTCTGCTGGAGACACTGGTGATTCACCGCGTCGGCGATATCGAACCGGGCGAGCCCATCGTGCTGGTGGCGGTGTGGTCGGCGCATCGGGCCGAAGCCTTCGAAGCCTGTCGCGCGCTGATGGAAGATCTGAAGTCGCGCGCGCCGTTCTGGAAAAAGGAACGGCTGCTGGAGGGCGCCCGCTGGGTGAGTGGCAATACCGCCGGCTATACCGGCCAAGAATCCTGACTCTGGAAGTCCCGCACCATGCACATTCGCGTTCTGGGTTCCGCCGCCGGCGGCGGCTATCCGCAGTGGAACTGCAATCATCCGAATAGCCGCCGGGCCCGCGCCGGCGACGCGCAGGCCAAATCGCGCACGCAGTCTTCGATCGCCGTGAGCGCCGACGGTGAGCGCTGGCTGATCTGCAACGCGTCCCCCGACCTTCGCCAGCAAATCAACGACAACCCGGTGCTGCAACCGGCCGCAGACGGGCCGCTGCGGGCGAGCCCGATTCAGGCGGTGATGCTGACCAATGCCGACGTGGACCACGTCACCGGCTTGCTGAATCTGCGCGAATCCCAAGCCTTCAATCTCTATGCGACCGGGCGGGTGCTCGAGGTGCTCGCCGCCAATTCCATTTTTAACGTGCTGAATCCGGCGTTTGTGACGCGGCGGTCGATGCGCTTGGGCGAGCCCTTTGCGCCCTTGGCCGCCGACGGTACGCCCCTCGGGCTCTCCATCACGCCGTTCGCGGTGCCCGGCAAAGTGGCGCTGTGGCTGGAAGACGCGGCCAAAGGCGTCGACATCGGCGCCGTGACGGAAGACACCATTGCGCTTGAAGTGCGCGATACCGCAAGCGGCCGTTGTTTCTTTTATCTGCCGGCCTGCGCCCGCATGACGCCCGAGCTGGCGGCGCGCATCCGCGGCGCGGCGCTGGTGTTCTTCGACGGCACGCTGTGGGTGGATGACGAGATGGTTCGCGATGGCGTGGGGACCAAAACCGGTCAGCGCATGGGGCATCTGAGCATTTCGGGTGAGGGCGGCAGCATCGCGCTACTGCGCGAGCTCGGGATCGCGCGCAAGGTGTTCATTCACATCAACACCACCAATCCTGTGTTGCTCGAGGACAGCCCCGAGCGCGCCGAGGCCACCGCCGCCGGCTGGGAAGTCGCCTACGACGGCATGCAACTCGAAGTGTGAGTCGCTTACATCAATAACTCGAAGAGTTGCACCTGGACGTCGCTGCCGGCCTCGAGCTTCGCGACCTCCATGCCCAGCACGATGAAGCAGTTGGCGCTCGACATCGAACTCAAAATGCCCGAGCCCTGATCGCCGGTGGCGGTCACGAGCAGCTGGCCCTGTGCATCGCGCGACAGGCAGCCGCGCTGAAACTCCACCCGCCCCGGGCGCTTTTTGAGCGTCGTAGTGGTTTTGGCGCTGAGCGTCCAAGGCAGGCGCGGCGTGGTGCCCATGAGTTTCTCCAGCGCCGGCTGGACGAACTGGTAGAAGGTCACCATCACTGAGACCGGATTGCCCGGCAAGCCAAAAAAGGCGGCCTTGCCCACGCGCCCGAAGGCGAGCGGTCGCCCAGGCTTCATCGCCACTTTCCAGAACCGGACTTCGCCAAGGCGTGCCAGCACATCCTTGGTGTAATCGGCTTCGCCCACCGACACCCCGCCGCTGGTGATGATCACATCGGCCATTGCGGCCGCGCTTTCGAAAGCGGCGCTGAGAGCGTCCGGATCGTCGCGCACCACGCCCAGATCGATGGCGTCCACGCCCAGTCGGGTCAACATGCCGTAGAGCGTGTAGCGATTGCTGTCGTAGATGTCTCCGCGTCCCAGCGGCTCACCGATAGAGCGAAGCTCGTCACCGGTGGAGAAAAAGGCCACTCGCGGCCGCCGCACCACGGTGACTTCGCCGAAGCCCAGCGAGGCAATCAGGCCGAGATCAGACGGCGTCAGCCGGCGCCCCGCCGGTAATACCGTAGCGCCCAACGGGATGTCTTCACCTGCCGCGCGGACGTGCTGACCGCGCTTGTGGCGGCCGTCGATTGAGATGCGGTCTCCCTCCACCAGCACCTGTTCCTGGAGGATGACCAGATCGGCGGTTTCGGGCATGACCGCGCCGGTCATGATGCGCACCGCTTCGCCTGCGTTGATCTCTCCGCTAAAGGGTTTGCCCGCAAACGAACTCCCCACCACCTGCAGTTCTCGCAGGCCCTCAGTCGGCAAATCCCGCGCGTTCACGGCGTAGCCATCCATCGCCGAATTGGTGTGCGCCGGCACGGCAAACGGCGCGCTGATGGGCGCGGCGAGGATCCGTCCCAAAGCGGCGCGAAGCGCGAGGCGTTCGGCGTCGGCCAGCGGCACCACGGCCGCGAGGAGTCGCGCCAGCGCTTCTTCGCAGCTCAGCGAATGGAGGTCGTAGTCGTCCTCGCAGCTGGGGATAGTGGTGATGGTGGATTCAGTCATGTGGGGTCTCCATGACGCGCGCGTTGCAGCACGAATTGGGTGATGGCGGAGATGTCGTCCAGCGCGAAATGCGGCATCGCGCGCGGGAGCGTGAGGGGCGCATCGCTGGCCAGCGCGACGACCGAGTCATCTTGCAGGCACAGCAGATCACGACCCAGCGACGGCCGTTGCACTTCGAGCTTGGGAAAGCGTTCATGGCGAAAGCCTTCCACCAGAATCAGATCGATGTCGGGTGCGCGCAGGCGCTGCAAGAGATCGAGCAACGGCGGGTCGCCTTGCTCCCGGCGTTCTGCGATCAGCGCCCAGCGCTGCGCGGAGGCGACCAGAACGCGTTGGGCGCCGGCGTGGCGGATTTCGTAACTGTCCTTGCCCGGATAATCGATATCAAACTGGTGATGCGCGTGCTTCAGCACCGCGACCCGCAGACCGGCAGCATTGAGATGCGGCAGCAGGCGCGTGAGCAGCGTGGTTTTACCGCTGCCGCTATAGCCGGCGATCCCCAGCACACCGTCAAACCGTTCGAGTGCCAGTCGCGCATTGGCGGCCTCGAAATCGCTTTCAGTATTCAGATTGGCGAACGCTCGTTCGTCGTCAAAGTCGACCACGGCCAGACGATGTTGGCGAAACCATGCGGCAATCCGGCGGTCGTCACCGGCCATAAAGCGGGTGAGGGCGGCGTGCAGCTCGGCGCGGATAAGGGCAAATACCGGCTGCATCTCACCACCGGCGCGGGCCACGGCGATTTCCGCCTGTTCGGCGATCAAGGCCGAACGCAGGCGCGAAATCAGATCCAGCGGCAGGAACGGGCTATCACAGGGCGCGATCGCCAGCAGCCCATCCGCAGTCGCAGCGAGGC
Organism: Gammaproteobacteria bacterium; assembly: GCA_947450495.1. Classification (GTDB taxonomy): domain Bacteria; phylum Pseudomonadota; class Gammaproteobacteria. The sequence goes on along the minus strand of CANFVX010000201.1, from coordinate 5 downwards.
CGGCC
>CANFVX010000200.1 GCA_947450495.1 Gammaproteobacteria bacterium | reverse complement strand
TCGCCGGCGAACATGCGGGTCGGGTCTTCGCCAGTGCGTCGATATGGGTAAACGCCACCGGTGTAGGGGTAGGCGCCCGGGAGGTTTTCCTTCATCAGGAAGCGCAGACGATCGCCCCAGCTGTCAAAGCGCGGCGGCGCAATTTTCGGCACGCGATTGTGGCTCAGGGTCTCGCGATAGTTATCACCTTCCACCAGCTTGTCGCGCACCTGGTACGTGTATTTTTCAGCCGTGATGCCGGCAAGACGCGCCGGCCACTCACGCAGGAGCTGCTGCGCTTCGGCGCCAATCGTGGCGAGGCATTCGTTGTAGCGACGGCGCAGCTTGCCGATGGCGTCGTCGCCCAGCTGGGCTTCCGCATAGGGTTCGCCGGCGGCCGGCAGCGCCGGGTCGCCCACGGCTTCGAGCGCACACCAGCAGTGCTGCGCCAGGCTGGCCGCGGCGGCAGCGCGTTCGACAAAAGCGTTGATGCCTCTGCCCTGCTCCACGATCTCGGCGAGATAGCGGGTGCGATTGCCGGGAATGAGCACCGTTGCTCGCGGTTCCTTTACCGCCACATTGAGGTCGGGCGACCACTTCGCTTCATCGGCGCCGATTTTGGCGGCCAGCGCCTTGCACAGATTGATAAACATCCAGGTCAGGCCCGGATCGTTGAACTGGCTGGCAATGGTGGGGAACACCGGGATTTCTTCGTCAGGCGTCATGAACGCCTGATGATTGCGTTTCCACTGCTTGCGGATGTCTCGCAGCGCGTCTTCCGCGCCGCGCTTGTCGAACTTGTTCAGCACGATGAGCGAGGCGAAATCGAGCATGTCGATTTTCTCGAGCTGGCTCGCCGCGCCGTACTCGCTGGTCATCACGTACATCGGGAGGTCAACGAGGTCGACGATTTCGGAATCGCTCTGGCCAATACCGGCCGTTTCAACGATCACCAAATCGAAGCTCAGCGATTTCAGGAAGGCCACGGCATCACCCAGCATGGCGCTGGTCGAGAGATGCTGGCGGCGGGTCGCCATCGAGCGCATGTAGAGTCGGTCGTGGCGCAGGCTGTTCATGCGGATGCGGTCACCCAGCAGCGCGCCACCGGTACGGCGACGGGTGGGGTCAACCGCCAGCACCGCAATGCGCATCTGCGGGAAGTACTGCATGAAGCGCGAGAGAATCTCGTCCGTCACCGAGCTCTTGCCCGCGCCGCCGGTGCCGGTGATGCCGATGACCGGCACTTTGCCGCCCGCAATCTTCCATTCGCGGCGCAGTTTCTCGAGCTGGGTTTCGCTCAGCAGTCCGTCTTCGAGCGCGGACAGCATTTGCGCGACCGACAGCGGGTTGCTGGCATCGATGGTGTCGGGAATCGAGGTCGGGCGCCGATGCTTGACGGCGCGCCCCACGAGGTCATCAATCATGCCCTGCAGGCCCATCTTCATGCCGTCGGTCGGGTGATAGATGCGCTCCACCCCATAGGCCTGCAGGTCGGCAATTTCTTCCGGCGTGATGGTGCCGCCGCCGCCGCCGAACACGCGCACGTGACCGGCGCCGGCCTCGCGCAGCAGGTCCACCATGTACTTGAAGTACTCGTTGTGGCCGCCCTGATAGGAGCTGATGGCGATGCCGTCGGCGTCTTCCTGCAAAGCGGCCTGCACGACATCCGACACGCTACGGTTATGGCCGAGATGAATCACCTCGGTGCCCGCGCCCTGAATGAGTCGCCGCATCACGTTGATCGCGGCGTCGTGTCCGTCAAACAATGACGCGGCGGTCACAAAGCGCAACGGCGCGGTTTGCGGGCTGCTGTCGTTCTCGGTCAGCATTTCGTGGGCGGGTGTGCTCATGTCTGTCTCTCCTCTAAGCCTTGGCCGAAAGCGCCAAGGTCATTTGCTGTTTGAGTCCGATGTGCAGGTCTTGCAGGTGGTCGGTCGCCTCAGGGCGGACCAACCATTGGTAGACGATGCCAATAATGGCGGCGCAGAACTGTTGGGCGACGGCGTTCACCGGGACCTCCGAGGGCACACTGCCCTGCGCGATGCCGCTGCGGATCCAGGCTTCAATATCGCGCTGGCGTCGCTCGTGAACGTTGGCAATTGTGAGTTTGAAATCTGCATCCGGTCCGATGGAATCGAACCAGAGGCTGTAAAACGCGCGGATGCGCTCGGCGCCGTCGCGTACAAAGCAATAGTGCGCATCGGTGGCCGACAAAATCGCCGGGAGACCCACCTGATCGCGCACCGCTTCGCGCAAGGTCGCGAGCCACTCCTCGCCTACCGAGCGCACGATGAAGGCGAACAGCGCCGCTTTGTTGCCGAAGCGAACGCTGGCGAGTCCCCGACTGTAGCCGGCCAACTCACCGACCTCTTTGAGCGTGGTGCCAGCGGCGCCCCGGGTCACGATCAAGCTCACGGCGGCATCCAGCATGCGGGCGTCGGACAAGGCCGTTCGCTCCGCATGACTGCGGCGCGCGGGTAAGGGTTTGACGGCCAGGTTCATCCCCGGATTATGCCGGCCGCAAATATTTGCTTGCAACAAGCAAAAATCTGAATCTCTAGGCGCAGCCGGGGAATCGTTCCAACAAAGCGGTTTTGACCCTCGCCAAGACCGAATCCCAATCGCCAAGCGACTGTTGCCGGAACAGGCGCGCGCTCGGGTACCAAGGGCTGTCTTCACGATCGAGCAGCCAGCGCCAGTCGGGTGAAATGGGCAGCAGGATCCAGACTTCCTTACCCAAGGCGCCAGCTAGATGGGCGACGGAGGTATCGACGGTGATGATGAGGTCCATCAGGCTCACTAGCGCCGCCGTTTCGCCAAAGTCAGTGAGCGATTCCGCGTGAACCCTTAAGTGTGGAACAGCTTTGAGCGTCGGCTTGTCGTAATCGCGGAACTCGGTTTGAATCGCGTGAAATTCAACATTGGCACCTAACAAATCGAACAGCGATTCCAGTCGAACGCTTCGATATAAATCGCCCCGGTGCGCGATCGATCCGCTCCAAACCAGGCCCACCCTCGGCGCATCACCCGCTCCGAGTCGCGTCGACCACTCGTCAATTCTGTTGCGGTCGGCGCTAAGGTATTGCGGATAGGCGGGAACGCTGTCGAGTCTGGTCCCTAGCGCGAAAGGAAGGCTCATGATGGGGTAGTGAAAATCGTGAGCAGGGGGCGCCTCCCCGCTTCGGTAGAGTTGGCAAACCCTTTCCAGACTGGATAGCACAGGAACCAGCGCTGGCAAGGCCTCAAGCACAACCCTAACCCCCTTATCTGCCAGCGGTCGAACATAACGTGAGAATTGAATCACATCGCCCATGCCTTGCTCTGCATGCACGAGCAACACCTTGTCTCGAAGAGCCATCTTGCCATCCCACTTCGGGCTCGAGAATTCCCGTTGATGGGCCTTGATGCTTTGCTGCTCAAGGCGCCACTCATACAACTGGAACCCTTCCTCGTACTCACCTCCGGTCAATAACGTGAATGCCAAGTTGTAACGCGCGACACCCAGATTAGGGTCGATCGCCAAGGCACGACGATAGGCGGTAGCTGATTGCTGGTACTCAGCGGCGTCTCCATAGATCGCGCCCTGTGTGACGTAGGCGGAAGCTAAATCAGGCGAGAGCCGCAAGCCTTCCAAAACCTCTTTCATTGCTTCATCAAGCGCCCCCTGACTGCGCAGGATGCCTGCGCGGTCAATCCGGAGGGCGGCGTTCTCCGGTTCGAGTGCGATCGCCTCCCCGATCACCTCTAGCGCTCGGACAAAGTTACGGCAATTACCCAACCCACTCGCGACGTTAGACATTACGCCCAGATCATTGGGCGCCATCGCCAGAGCAGCTTCAAAACCCTGCTCAGCCTCTGCCCACATGTCGACGTTTGCCAAAAGATTGGCCTGTTCCAAGAGTGGCCGCAATGCAAATACGGGTTTTAGCGCAACGGCATATTTGAAGCCTTCCGTGGCTTCCTGTCGTTTTCCCAATTCCCACAGCAAATTAGCCCGATTGAAATGCGAGTCCCCATGGCTGGGATCCAGCACCAGAGCTCTCTCGTAACTTGCGACAGCATCGTAGACGCGCCCCAGCCTTCGCTGCACCACACCTCGATTGAAGTAGAAAATGGCAATCGCGTCATTCCGCTCGATTGCTGCGTTGTAGAGGTTTAAAGCACTTTCCAAATTTCCCATTTCAACCAGACAATTCCCGGCGCGATAACACGCATTCGCATGACACGGGTCGAGCGCCACCACACTTTGAAAACTCATCAACGCCGACTCTATCTGCTTCAGTCGGCGTTGCACGATGCCCAACTGGTAGTGCCCTTCAGTCAATAAAGGATTTGATGCCAAGGCCTTCTGCAACGCGTTGGCAGCCGCTTCGTTGGCGTTCATCTGCATCAAACAAACACCACTCTGCAGTAGCGCTTCTGCAGAATCCGGGGAGGTGGTCAGAACCTCCATCAGCAAGCCCATCGCGCCGTCGAGATCACCAGCCTCTCGTAGCGAAATTGCGCGCTGAATGATGTCGGGTTTTTGCGGGTTGGCCACCTAAAATCTCCAATATCCAATCGTTGGTCTTATGGGTTGAGTGCGTCGCATACAGCAGCGATTACCGAATGCCAGTCGCCAACTCTGGGCTGCCTGAAGATTCGAATGCTGGCGTACCAAGGGCTATCTGAACGTTCGAATAACCACCGGAAGTCCGGCGTGAACGCCACGATCAGCCAACAAGGAACTCCCAGCACGCCCGCGAGATGCGCCATTGCCGTATCCACAGTAATGAGCAGTTCCAACGCGTGGAGTAACGCGCCGGCCTCGGCGAGATCACGCAATTCGTCCTGGTGTTGGTGCAATGCAGGATGCTTATCCAAGAGTGCCAAATCACCTGGGCGTAAATCTTTTTGGACGCTGTGAAACTCGTAATCAAGCGCAAGCAGTGGCTCGAATTCGACGAGCGGGATGCTGCGATGGAGATCATTGGCATGATTTGGATTACCGGCCCACGCCAGCCCAATTCTGCGGCGCTTGCTGGCACCTAATCGCTCGGACCAGCGTTGCCGAATCTCCGGGGGCACCCGCCACAGATCTCCCTCCGTCGGGAGCGTTGCCAACGTACACCGCAGCACAAAAGGCAAGCTCATCAAGGAAACGTATTCATCAAACGGCGGGATGGTGGTACCGATGGTGATGAATTTGACGCCGCGAATATCGGTGTTGAGCACCGGCAACAGGCTATCTTTAATTTCGACTACCACTCGACAACCTAAGGCCTGCAACTGCGGGAGGAAACGCAGGAATTGAAGACTGTCCCCCAAACCTTGCTCATCAAGCACCAGCAAGGTTTTGTTCGTCAGGCTGGAATTGCCCTGCCAGGGCGTCTCACGAGACAAGCAGCGGTTCCGCAGGCGCTCAATATGTTCGGCAGATTCCATTCTTGCTTCGTACAAGGGCCAACCTTCGGAGTAGCGGCCCAGACCAAGCAGCAGAAGACCAAAGTTACGCCGAATCCCGAAGCGAAACGGCGGCGCCACCAGTTCAAGCGCTTCCCGATAGTGTGCTAGCGCCTCCTGAAAGCGGCCTGCGTCACAGAGGCTAAGGCCGATCTCGACATAAACATCAGCGCTCTCGTAGCCTGATATTTGAGCCTTTCGTAGCGCGAGGAGCGCTTGGTCGCTTTTACCCAGATTACGAAGCGCCTGCCCCAAAGCGAAAAGTGTCTCACCGCGCTCGGGTGCCAACATCATGGCCCGCTCCAGAAAGGGCATGGCCCGATCTGGCTGTTTGGCCATAACCAGCGTGCGTCCCAGGCCCTCCAGTGCTTGAACCAAATCGCCCTTGAACGCGAGCGCGTTTGAATAGGCGTCTGCAGCGTCCTTGTAACGCTTCTGCAGGAACAACACATTGCCTCGATTGCAATGCGCCTCTAGATAATCCGGTCGTAAGGCTAGCGCTCGTTCATAACAAACCAGGGCGTCCTCATTTCGGTTCAGCTTACGGAAGACAGCACCTTGGTTGAAATGAAAAATCGCCACACCGGGCGTAAGCTGAAGAGCCTGCTCGTAGTGCTGACCAGCCTTTTCGAATTGCCCCAGCTCGTACCAAACATTGCCTGCGCGATACCACGCATTGGCAAAATCTGGGCGGCAAGCCAAAGCCTGCATAAAACTTTCTAGAGCGGCCGTCGCGTTGCCCAAGCGTTTCTGCAGGATGCCGCGCTGATAATGTCCATCAGCGAATTGCGGGCACTGCTTCAGTAGCGCGTCTAGAACAGACAGTGCCTCGCTCAGCCGACCGGCTTCGTATAGAGCGGTCGCCTTTTCCAGGTCGAACTGGGCAGTACTTAGGGAGTTCATCCGCTAGCGCGTTCCTTGTTTGCTTGGAGCAGATTCCTCTCCCTCCATCGTCACCCCGGTCGCGACCAGAAATCTCGACACCATGTTGTAGCTCGCGATGACGCCGATGAGTTCAACAAGCTCGCGTTCATCGGCCAGACTGGCACGCGCCGCCGCCAGGACGTCCGGCGGCACCTGAATGTTCCGCGTCATCGCCAGTGTCAGGGAGAGCGCGGCTCGTTCGCCGACTGACCATGCGGGATCAGTCATTGTCTCGGCGTCCATTTCGAGGCGACGGAGGGATTCGGCCGAACCGCCG